>JAFGWO010000261.1 GCA_016937135.1 Pseudomonadota bacterium | reverse complement strand
GGGACTGCTTCACAAGGCCGTGCGCAAGGGGCAATCCGAGGCCTTCCGCAATGCCATAGGACACCCCTCTTCCCGAATCGGGATTCGGGACGACGACGTCCGCCTCCGTACCCCGGTAGAGCTGGGCCAGGCTGAGTCCCAGTTCCCTTCGAAGCTGGAAGATCTCCTTGCCCTGGAAGATGGAGGCCACATTGCCGAAATAGATCCCCTGAAAGACATCCGGCAAGGGGGTCTCCTCCCGGAGCCTTTTCATCTCGACGCCCCCCTCGCCGCAAATGGTCATTTCCGCGCCCCGGTATTCCCTCTCGATAAAACCTCCCAGGCGCCTGTGGGAAATGCTTTCGGAACTGATGATGAAAGCGCCGTCGATCCTCCCGAAGCAGAAAGGTTCAAAGGCCCGGTCATCGTTGATGGCCAGGAGGTAACTCTGCCTTCCGTCGTAGACGAGGGCGGTCAGGGCAAAGGTCCCGCGCCCGTGGAGGGTATCTATGAGGATCCGTCCGGCCTCGAAGGAGATCCCCTCCTTTTCGATGCAATCGTGCAGAAGCGCTCCAACCAGTTCCGTCCTGTTCTCGGTCTGGAAGATGTACTTTTTCTCCAGGCGCTCCTTGAGTTCATCCACGGCCAGGACGCGCCCGCCCATGGTCAGGGCCAACTGGAACGGGGAGGACCCCCGCGGCTGGATGACAATGGGTTCGGAATTGCGTTTGTCCGGCAGGTGGCTCTTGGTATACCCCACATTGCCGATGGCGGCGAATGGGTCCAGTTCCTGGAAAACACGGACCATCTCGGGGTCGATGACATCGGCCAGGCTGCCGGTGTCCTTGAAGAGCTTGATGCCTTTTCCCGTGCCGATGGCGATGCCGGCACTGGTCTTGCCGCGGTGCTGAAGCGAGCCGGTCGCGAGGAAGACCTTCTGGACAAGGTCGCTGTCTCCGGGGCTATAGATACCTGTGATTCCGTCCATGATAAAACCTCGTCCGGGGCAACCCGTTAAATGACCGGCAGTAGAATGGGAGCGCGTCTGAAAACCATCCATTTTCTATCATTAATCCGTCCCGAAGGGAAATTGGCGCCGCTCTGGAAAAGACGCCTCATCCCCCGCTTTTTGCCATGGCGGCGCCTTCTTCCGGAGGGGTCCTCATCAGGAAAACCAGCAAAAGGACGGCGAGAAGGCTGACGGCGATGATAAAAAAGGCGTCGTTAAAACCAAGCAAATTGGCCTGTCGGACCAGTTCCCTGTAGATCACCCCCTCGGGTGGGATCCCCTGGCCTGTGCCCGATGCGAGGGCTTCGCTGATCCTCGCTCTGGAAAAGACATAGGAAGGGTCGAAAGGGGTGAGGTGTTCCACCAGCCTCGCCTGGTGGAACTGCGCCCGCCGGGCGGCCATGGTGGTGGAAATGGCGATCCCGAAACTCCCCCCGAGATTCCTGATCATGTTGAACAGGGATGTGGCTTCACCCATCATTTCCCTTGGGATATGGGAGAGGGTGAGGGTTGTGAGGGGGATGAAAATGCACCCCATCCCGATCCCCAGGGTGACCCTCGGCCACACGAAGGTCCAGAAATCGGTCTGCAGGTTAAAAAGGGACATGGACCAGGTTGTGGCGCTGCAGATAAGGATCCCCGCAGCGAGGATCTTCTTCGGGTTGACCAGGGTGACGAGCTTCCCGACGATGGGCATTGCGAGGAGGGCGGCGATGCCGCCGGGCCCCAGAACAAGACCGGCCTGGTAGGATGTGTAGCCCATGAGCGTCTGAAGGAAAATGGGCAGGATGACGATGCTGCCGAACAGGTTCAGGAAAACGAAGAATATGATGACGGAGCCGCTGGTGAAGCTGGCATCCCGGAAAAGGGAAAGCTGCAAAATGGGGTGCTCGTGGTATTTCTCGTTGATGATGAGAAACCCGAGGGCCGCCACGGACAGGACGGTGAAGCCCACGATAGTCCCGGATCCGAACCAGTCGGAACGCTGGCCGGTGTCCAGGACGTACTGGAGGGAACCCAGGCCCACAGCCAGCAGGGCGAATCCGGTGTAATCGATGCCCATTGATCGCCTCTTCATGTAGGGGGGATCGTGGATGAACAGGACGCTCAGGAAGATGGCAAGGGCCCCGATAGGGAGGTTGATGTAAAAGATCCACCTCCAGGACCAGTTGTCCGTGATGATCCCCCCCAGCAGGGGCCCCAGGATGGGCCCGAACATGGTCCCGATGCCGAAGATCGCCATCGCCATCCCGTGTTCCCTTCTGGGAAAAGCCTCCAAAAGGATAGCCTGGCTCACGGGCACCAGCCCTCCCCCGGCCAGGCCCTGAAGGACCCTGAAAAAGATGAGGCTCTTTAAACTCCAGGCCGACCCGCAAAGAAAGCTGCTGACGGTAAAGAGGACAATGCTGCCGATCTGATATCTCTTTCGGCCCAGAAGCCTCGCGAGCCACCCGGACATGGGGATCACGATGGCGTTGGAAAGAAGATAGGAACTGATGGCCCAGGTGGCCTCGTTGATGCCCGCGGAGAGAGATCCCCGGATGTGATCGAGGGAGACGTTGACGATGGACGTGTCGATGATCTCGATGAGGGTCGGGAGCATCACCGTCAGGGCCACCACCCACTTGTTCACCTGGCGCTGCTGGTCGGTCATGAGATCCTCAAAGGCGGAAGGAGGGATCGGGAAGGAGGAAGGAGGAATGGGAAAAGCATGCTTTGGTCAAGGCTCTGGTGCCAGGACAGGATCTTGCCCCCTCCCTCGTGTTCCTTTTCATCGCTCTCGGGTCAGGATCGTGGGCACCACTGAAATTCCGACTTTCAGGAAAGGCATCGCCTCCTCGAGGTCGTCAAAGGTGATCTTCACGGGCACCCGCTGGACCACCTTGACGTAGTTGCCGCTGGCGTTCTCCGGGGGAAAAAGGGTGAAGGCCGCCCCTGTCCCCGCCATAACGCTTTCGACCCTCCCTGGGAACTTTTCCCCGGGCCAGGCGTCCATTGTCATGACGACCTTCTGGCCGGGACGGATCAGCCCGACGCGGGTTTCCTTGTAATTGGCGAGGACGAAGGCATCCTGGAGGTTGACAACGCTCATAAGGGGCTGCCCGGCCGCCACGGTGTTTCCCAACTCGGCGGACATCCGGGTCACAAATCCATCCGCCGGGGCCATAACCCGGGTGTAATCAAGGTTGAGCCTGGCCATCTCCACCCTGGCCTGTTGCCTTGCAACCTGCTCCTTCTGGGTCCCGAAGGAGGCTTTTGTCTCCTCGAGGGCCGCCTCTTCCGCCCTCATTCCGGCTTCCGCCTGGGCAATGGAGCCCTTGTGGGCATCCAGGACCGACCGGGCCTGGCGCTGCCGCGCGACCGCCGCTTCCAGGCTGGCTATTTCGAGTTCCAGCGCCGTCTGAGCGCGATCCAGGCGGCTCCTGGGAATCACCTCCTTCTCCCAGAGGGTCCGGGCCCGCTCCAGATCGAGGCGCGCCTGGGCCAGGCCGGCTTCACGGGCCCTGACCTCAGCTGCCCGGGCTGCCAGGGCGGCCGCGAGTTCCTCCACCCTGTCCTGAACCTGGAGAAGGAAGGCCGCGGCCGCGGCAAATCTCTTTTCCCGGGCAGCCGCCATGGCCTCTACTTCGGCGGCACGGTTTTTCTCGGCGCTCAGGGCCGCCTCCGCCTCCTTTAAAGCCTGCAGGAAAGGTTCCGGATCCAGCCTCACCAGAAGGGCCCCCTCGCTCACCCGCTCGTTGTCTGAAACGGCCACCTCAAGGATCGTCCCGTGGACCCTCGCCCCGATGACATGGACCGATCCCTCCACAAAAGCGTCGTCCGTCATAAGGTGCGTCCTGGAATAGGCCTGATAAGCCAGGAGAGCCAACACCCCGGTGACGACGATCACGGAGGCGATGGTAAAAGCCTTTCGCTTTTTTCGAACCTTTGACACCGGGGGTGTTCCCGTCACGTCATTCTCCTTGTTTTTCATCGGTTTTGTTCCCGATATCAGCCGGGACGCCGGCGCTCGCGGCCCGATAGGCGGCCGCAAGATCGCTTCCGGTCGCGTAAAGGATCCGGGCCTGGGCGCGCATTCTGTCATAGACGGCCGCCCAGTGGTTGTTCCCGGCCCTGGTCAGCGCCGTCACGGCATCCGTGACCTCGGTGGCGCTGGCTTCCCCCTCATGATACTTCTCCCGGGAGAGCCGGAGGTTTTCCTCCGCCTGGAGAAGGGCCCTGGAGGCGACATCCACGCGGCTCACGGCCCCCCTGAGCCTTTGCAGTTCCTCCCGGACCTGGAGGGAAATGGATGTCCTTATCTTCTCCCTTTCGGTCAGCACCGCCAAAAGATCCCTCCTGGCCTTTTCCCCGGCGGCGGATACCGCGCCCCCGGAATAAAGGTCCCAGGTCATCCCCAGCACCACCGACCAGTTGTCCTCATGCACCCTGTAAGGGTTTTCCTCATAGGAATAGCCCCCTCCGGCGAACAGGCGGGGATAGTGTTCCCGCTTCTGGAGGGCTGCCTGGGACTCCAGGAAGGCAACCTTGTCGTTCAGGATCCGCAGCTCGGGCCGGTTGGCCTGGGCCTCTTTTACCAGATCATCCACCTCCGGGATGCCTGTGAAGGGCGGCGGGAATTGGAATACCTCCAGAGGACGGTCCAGGGGACGAAGGACGAAAAAATTGACCCGGGAGGCCGCCACTTCGAGGTTGTCTTGCGCGATAAGGTTTTTCAGGGTCCCCTCGGCGAGGTTGACTTCGGCGTACAGGATGTCGCTTCGAGTCACCTCGCCGGCCTCATAAAGGGCCCGGGCATCGGACAGATGGGCCTCGAACATCCTGATTTCCTGGAGGGTCACCTCAAGGTTTTTTTCAGCCTGGAGAAGGGCGATGTAGCTTTGAAGAAAATCCAGGGCGGTCGCGTTGGCCGCTTCCTCGAGCCTTCCCTCGGAAACCATCCGCTGAGCTTCGGCCGATCCGATGCGGGCCCTTGTCCGCCCGAAATCGGTCAGGGACTGCCGAAAGGTGACCCCGTAACGGAGGAATT
>JAFGWO010000260.1 GCA_016937135.1 Pseudomonadota bacterium | reverse complement strand
GATACGGTTTCGGTGGGGGATTACCTTACCTACACCGTAACGGTGGAAAACACCTCCGACGCAACGATGCCGGGCGTTGTCCTGTCCGCAGACCTTCCCCTGGGGTTCGGCTACATGGAAGGGAGCGCGCGGATCGAGGACGCCTTCTCCGCCGAAGCCGAAAGCCGCGTGATTTACGACGCCGTATTGTCCGATCCAGCTTTCTCTTCCGATGGCCGGTCCCTTGTTTTTTCCGTAAGGGACATCCCCTCCGGTGAAGTGGTGACCGTCACCTTTGTTGCCTCCGTTGGGGCCGGTGCGAAAACGGGGACGTCAACCTCTTACTACACAGCCTCTTCCGGCATGGCGGTTTCCAACACCGCCGCGGCCTCCGTAAAGATCGTCGAGGACCTGATGCGCAGCCGCAATACGATCATGGGCCGGGTCATCGCCGGGGCGTGCGGGGACGGCTCGGCCCAGGGCGTGCCTGGGATCGCGGTCTTCCTCGAAGACGGCACCCGCGTGGTGACGGACAAGAAGGGGCGCTACCATTTCGAGGGTGTCAAATCCGGCGCCCATGTCGTCCAGATGGACCTTGATACCGTCCCCGAAATGTATGAAGCGGCGGCCTGCGACGAGGATACCCGCCAGGCGGGGAGGCCCTGGTCCCGGTTCGTGGACTTTTCCGGCGGGGCGCTCTGGCGGGTGGATTTTTACCTCGTCCCGAAGGCCCCCGAAAGAGGCCTTGCTGAACTGGCGGTGGAGACCCTTGCCGGGTCCGGGCAGGTGGCTTTCCACGTTTCCATGAGCGGGGACGAGGTCCCGCTGAGCAATGTCCGGATGCGAATTGGCCTTCCCGCCGGGGTGGAATATGTCCCGGGTTCGGTGCGGGTGGAGGGGAGGCCTGCCGAAGAGCCGGACAAGCGGGACGGCGACCTGGTGTGGAACCTGGGCGACCTTCCGGATGGTTTTAAAAAGGGCGTGACTTTCCAGACATGCCTGCGGGAGGGATTCGACTGGCTTTCCGTGGACTTCTCGGGAGATATGGCTGAGGTAAAAAGCAGCGCGACCCTGACCTTCGACACGCCGGTGGAAAAAGACGTCAGCGCACCGCCGGTCAACAACCTCCTCTTTGTCGTGGCCAGGGTTCAAGAGGATGTAGTCATGGTTCAGGAAATGGATTCCCCGGCGTCCTTTCCGTCCTTTGCCGCCCGCCTGACCACGGAGAATCAGGAAATCCTCCGTCATATCGCCGCCGGGTTCGACCCGAAGGTGATAACCGGCGTCACGGTGACCGGCCACTCGGACAGCCTCCTCATCCGGGAGAGAAGCCGACATATCTACGCTGACAATTACGTTCTGTCGCGGGCCAGGGCCCGGAACGTCGTGGATTTCCTGGCCGGGGCATGGGATCTGCCCTCTGAGATGTTTACGGTAGCCGGGGTGGGGCCCGACGCTCCCCTGGCTTCCAACGACACGGCCGAGGGCCGGGAGCGCAACCGGCGCGTGGAAAACGAGGTCTATACCATCACGATCGAAAAACGGGCCCAGGTCGAGCCGGTTCAAGACAATGTCCGGACCGAGATGATCATCGTTGGCCTGAGGCCTGGCGAGGACGCCGCCCTTTCCAAAAATAATCCCGGACCGGAGGCGGCCGAGCCCGTTGATCCAACGAAGAACCTGGAATGGCTTGAAAGGGAAGGCGGGGCCTTAAGATGGGTCCTTCCCGAACCCGGATTCCTTCCCTACATCCCGAGCCTGAAGATCGCGGTGGTCCACCCTCTCCACCAGACGGTGCGGATCCATCTCAACGGGGAGGAGATAAACCCCCTCCATTATGATTCCACGAAAAAGAACGCCCTCGGCACGGCCGCCCTGAGCGTCTGGAGAGGGGTGGATATCAGGGAAGGCGACAACTCCCTTGCCGCGGTGGCCTATGACCGGAACGGGGCCGAGGTGGGCCGAATCGAACAGGTGATCCACCTTTCCAGCGCCCCGGTCTGCATGGAGTACCAGCCCGACCTGTCCCGCCTGACCGCGGACGGGAAGACGCCTCCGGTCATCGCGATCCGGCTGACCGACAAGGACGGCTACCCGGCCCGGCAGGGGATCATCGGACAGTACTATGTCCAGGCGCCCTACCGGAGCCTCCAGAAGGCCGAAGGGGAAAAAAGGGAGGGTTGGTCCTCCAGCGCCCCGGGCTACAGCTCCTATTCGGTCCGGGAGGACGGGGTGGCCTACCTCGAACTCGAGCCCACCACGAAATCGGGAGAGGTCAAGGTAAAGGTCCTCATCCAGGGCGAGGAGGAGGAACTCCCGGTGAGCCTCGAGGCCCGGCGCGGCGACTGGATCCTCGTGGGTCTGGCGGAGGGGACCGCGGGGTACAACATGGTCAGCGGGAACATGGAGTCCCTGGAAGATTCCGGGGCGGAGGAGGACCTCTATACGGACGGGAGGGTGGCCTTCTTCGCCAAGGGGCGCGTCAAGGGCAGATACCTGCTGACGATGTCCTACGACACGAACGGTCCCCACGGGGCGGCGGGAGAGGGCCACCACGGGACCATCGATCCGGATACCTATTACACCCTGTACGGGGACGCGGCCGAGCAGGACTATGAGGCCCCGACATCCCGGAAGCTCTACCTGAAGATCGAGAGGGGGACCTTTTACGCCATGTTCGGGGATACCGACACCGGCATGACCGTCACGGAGCTTTCCAGGTACAACCGGGCGATCACCGGCTTTAAGGCCGAGGGCAGGGGAGAAAGATTCTCCTACAACGTCTTCGCGTCCGAAACCAGGCAGGGGTTTATCAGGAATGAGATCCCCGGCGACGGGACCTCCGGGCGCTACCGGCTGGGGGCGGGGGATATCGTCGTAAACTCCGAGAAGGTCACCATCGAGGTGCGCGACCGCTTCCAGAGCCACGTCGTTTTGTCGAGCACCACCCTTTCCCGGCACACGGGCTACAGCATCGACTACGACGACGGGACCCTCTTCTTTAAAAGCCCTGTTCCCCGGACCGACGCGGGTCTAAACCCCGTCTTTATCGTGGTGGATTACGAGACCGGAGATCCGGAAGCCACCGGGATCACATACGGAGGGAGGGGCCAGGCGGTCCTTCCGGGCGGACCGGTCGTCGGGCTTTCGGTGATCCACGAGGACAGGGGAGGCGGGGAGAGCGACCTGATCGGCGTGGATGCCGAGATAAGTCTCCCCGGAGAGGTCACTGTGAGGGCAGAGGCGGCGTCTTCTGAGGGCGATCAGTCCGGAGAAGCCTTTGACGGAAGCGCGTATTCCCTGGAGATCAGCCGCGAAGAGGGCCGGCTGGAGGGCAAAGCGTACATCCGGGAACAGGATGCCGGTTTTGGAGTCGGACAGCAAAACGGGTCCGAGTCCGGGATGAGGAAGTCAGGGGCCGAGGCTCTGTACCATCTCACCGAAACCTGGAGCCTCGTCGGAGAGTTCTACACCCAGGAAAATCTCGCCACCAAAGAGGAGCGCGAAGTCCAGGAACTGGGCGTGTCCCGGGAAAAAGGGCTTCTGGAATATTCCGCGTCCTTCAGGCAGGCCACGGATTCCCAACCGGGAGAAGCCGACGAAAAATCGACCCAGGTGACAGGCGAGGCCAGTTGGGAGTCCCGGGACGGGGTGTGGAAACTCGGGGCCGTCCACGAGCAGTCCGTGGCCGATAACGCCAACGCCGCTTATCCCACAAGGACCCTTCTGGAATCCGAATACAAGGTCACCGCCAACGTGTCCCTGTCCGCCCGCCAGGAGTTCACCCGCGGGGACGAAACCGCGGTCAACCTGACCAATATCGGTCTGAAGGCCACCCCCTGGAAGGGCGGTGCCGCCGCATCCTCCGTCAACAGGGAATACAACGAAGACGGAGACCGTGTTTATGCCGTCACCGGTCTGGACCAGACCTGGCAGGTATCCTCCCGCTGGGAAGTGAGCGCCGGGCTGGAAAAGGCCACTGTCCTCGAACAAAATACGGGAGAACCGATCAATGACAACGCGGCCCCGGTTTTCAGCGAGGAGGATTTCACGGCGGTGTCCCTCGGAGCCGGGTACACCGGGGAGCGCATGGAAGGCAGCGTCAGGCTGGAAAGCAGGAACTCGGACGCCAGCGACAAGAGGGGGATCGTGGCGGGTGTCTATAACGAGCCGGCTCCCGGGATAGGGCTTTTATCCGATCTGAAGCATTTCCGGACCGAGGTGGGCGCCGGCCCCACAACCGTGGAAACCGATCTGAGGTTCGGGCTGGTGTACCGTCCGTGGGACCGGACCTGGACTTTCCTTGACAAGCTGGAGCTCATCTCCGACGAGGAATCCGGCGGTGATATGGATACCGAAAGCTGGAAGATCGTCAACAACTTTAATGCCAACTTCCGGCCGAATGACGATCTCCAGCTTTCATTCCTGCTGGGGACCAAATACGTCAGGGAGACCCTCCAGGGACAGGATTTTGACGGGATCACGTATCTCCTTGGTTCCGAGGGCCGCTACGACCTGTCGCCGCGCTGGGACATCGGCGGCTGGGCCAGCGTCCTTAACACGGTCGAGACAGGGACTACAGAGTACGGTCTGGGGGCTTCCCTTGGGTACGGCCTGATGGAGAACGTCTGGGTGAGCTTTGGGTACAACCTTCTCGGGTTCGAGGATTCCGATTTCTCCCAGGGGAACTTCACGGCCCAGGGCCCCTTTGTCAAGTTCCGGATCAAGTTCGACCAGGAAACCTTACGCGACATCCTGAACAGATAGGGGACAAAGGTGAAAGAAAGGCACCCGGGATTCCTGGAGAAAAGTCCTTCCAAAATTTAAAGGATCCCTTTTTCTGACGCCGATCTGTAATCTGATCTGAAATCTGGAAACTTTTTCTTCCCCGTGCCATATTGAGCAGCGCGCCCGTTTTCAGAAAGGGGAGAAGAATCCATGAAAAACCCTACAGGCGTCGATTCCAAGGAATTCGGCCTCGCGGCCGGGCTGGTCTTCGCCAGGTATTTCCTTAAAACCGACCATCTGCATTATGGATACTGGCCGGACGATCTGCCGGTGGACATCCTCAATCTGCGCAAGGCCCAGGAGGCCTACTGCGACGTCCTTCTTTCCCACATCCCTGATGGAGTCAGGAGCGTCCTTGATGTGGGATGCGGCACCGGAGCCTTGTCCCGGAAGTTGATCGACCGGGGGCTGGAGGTGGAAAGCGTCTCTCCGAGCCCTTTCCTCACGGCCCGGGCGAGGGAACTTCTGGGGGAGAGGGGAGTCATCCATGAAAGCACCTTCGAGGACCTCACCCTGGACAGGAAGTTTGACCTGATCCTGTTTTCCGAGAGTTTCCAGTATGTCAAGCTGGACAGGGTTTTCGTGAAATGCCGGGATCTTCTTGAGGAAGGGGGCCACGTTCTTCTGTGCGATTTCTTTAAAAGGGATAATCCCGGGGGAAAAAGCGGTCTGGGAGGGGGGCATCCCCTCGCGAGCTTTTATCGCAAGCTGGAGGACGCCGGATTCCGGATCGTCCTCGACACGGATCTGACAGCCAGAATCGCCCCGAGCATGGATCTCGTGGCCGATTTTCTGGAGAGTTTCGGAAAGCCCATGTGGGACCTCATGCTGTATGCCCTGGAGAGCAACCGCCCCATACTTAATCGACTGGCCAGGTGGAAGTATCGCAGGAAAATAGCCAAGATCGAGAGGAAATATTTTTCCGGGCGCCGGAACGCCGCTTCCTTTGCCGCCGAAAAGAGCTACCGCCTGGTCCTGTGCAAACCGGTAGCGCCGGAGGTTGGTAATTGAGCCCGGGATCTTTTCATCCGGAGAGGAAGATCGGGAACCAGGATTCCCATGACAATCGATGAGGCCATGACGGGCAGGATGCCAGCCGAAGTTTCCCGAATTCGATACCGGGTCTGTTACGAGGATACCGACGCCGCCGGGGTGGTTTATTATGCCAACTACCTCCGCTATATGGAGAGGGGCCGTAACAGCTATCTGCGGGACCTGGGGATGTCCGTCCGCAAATTACAGGAAGAAGGTGTCCTTTTCCCTGTGGTGGAGGTAAACCTCAGATACCGGTCGCCTGCCTTCCTCGAGGATGAGCTGATTGTCGAGACCCGGGTAGCGAGGATGGGTCCGGGTTCCATCCTTTTTGACCAGAGGGTCTTCAGGGAAGGGGAAGCGGATGTCCTTGTCGAGGGAACGGTCCGTGTGGCCTGCGTCGACCGGGAGATGAAGCCCCGGCGTTTGCCCTGGAAAATCAAACAGTTGTTCATTCAGTATTAAGCCCCCGGATCGGGAAAAACAGGGGTCCTGTCCGGGCAGACATTTCCCCTGATCAGGAATAACCACCCGGGAATTGATGCGGAGAGGAAACCAATGACGTCCCCCGACACAAAAATCCTGTTTTTCGGCGGAAAGGGAGGGGTGGGTAAAACCACCTGTTCCGCTGCCGTGGCCGTCAAGCTGGCATCGGAAGGGATCAGCACCCTTCATATCACCTCCGATCCGGCGCCCTCCCTCTCCGATATTTATTGCAGGGAGATCGGGGGGACCCTGACCTCTATCATGCCGGGCCTGGACGCGATGGAGATCACGCCAGAGAAAGTCGCAGGGGTCTGGAAGGAGAAGTTCGGCCCCGATTTTCTCTACATCCTTTCCCACATCCTGGATGTTGAAGGGATGCTGGAGGAGGGGAAGCTCGATCTTCTCGATTATATCGGCACCGCCCCTTCGCTGCGCGAGGAAACCCTGCTGGACATGATCAGGGAGCTGGCCGAAAAGGGGAACTACCGGAGGATCATCTGGGACACCGCCCCGGCGGGGGAGACCCTGAAATTACTGGGGATGCCGAAACTGATGAGGCAGCATCTCAGGGCCGGTACAAGGGTGTATGAAGCCCTGGATCGCCTGACGGGGGCGGTGTCGCGGCGCAAAACCCTTGGGAACATCATGGAGGAGTGGGTCCGGAGGTCCGATGAACTGTCCCGTTTCCTCAAGGAAAAAACCCTTTTCTTCATCGTTGCCAACCCGGAAGCCCTTGTGGTCAGCCAGGCGGAGAGAATCCTGGCTTTCCTCAGGGAGTCCGGTTTCGATCTCGGCGGCCTTATCATCAACAGGATCGCGGGCATGGACGGATTCGGGTTCCCCGAGGGGATGGTCCAAAGGCACAAGGAATATGTCCGTGAGCTGGTCCGGCTTTCGGGCGGAATACCGGTGGCGAAAGTCCCCATGAACATGGAGGAAATCCGTGGCATCGGGCCGCTGAAGGATCTCGGGGATGGGCTGTTGAAGGGTCTTGGAATGTAAGTCCGGCGTGTTTTTAAGGGTGTTCCCCGGGAGCCCGATCCCGGCGCACTTTCCCTGTGAGTTTTTCTTTTTCAGTCCCTTTTCCTGACCCTGATGGTTCGAAAGTTCTGGACTGTGACCTTCCCGGGTTTCCCGCCCTTGATCTTCCGGACCCATTTTCTCTGGGCAACCATGATCTCGGGGGCCGTATCCCTCCTGGCCCCGCTGTTTTCCATGGCCAGTGAGGCTGCGTGCCGGACAACCTCCTCGGGGACCTTTTGCCTTCCGGCGAGGATCACGACGTGGGAGCCCGGGCAGTCCCGGGCATGAAGCCACAGGTCTTCCGGTCCCGCCGCCTGAAAGGTCACCCTTTCATTGTCCAGGGCGCTTTTCCCCACCAGGATTGTGAATCCGCCGAAGATGTGTCTTCGGCCGGGCCCTTTAAAGGGGGCGGGTCTGGATCCGCCGCTCCCCTTGGGTCGAGGATCCTTTTGAAGAAGGGCTATGGCCGGATCGGGGTCCCCTTTCTCAAGGAGGGCCTCCCGGGCTGTTTTTGCGCGGCCGAGGTCTTTCTCCACAGCGGCCCTGCGCCTGGATATCTCTTCAAGTCCCCGGCTCAACCGTCTGGCCTCCCGGAAATAATGGTCCGCGTTTCTCCCGGGGGAAAAGGCCGGGTCCAGATCGATCAGGAGGGTTTTCTCCGGGTCAAAGGGATTCGCGAGGGCGACGGAGGAGGCGCCCGCCGGGATGCCGGACGCGTGGATCAAAAGGGCCTGTCCTTTTGTGCGAAGCTCCTCATGTGTGGCGCAGCGCTCCTCCTCTGTTACAAGAAAGGAAAGGGTCTTTTCCAGGCGGCTTTCCTCTTGTTCAAGGTCGGCCAGAAGCTGACCGTCCCTTTCATTTCCACCGGCCTCTGGAACCGTGTCTGTTTGCAACCACGCCCAGGAAGCGGCTGAGAACGGCTGAAACGGCTGGACCTCCCCTCTTTCCCCCTCCGGGATAACGGGCTGGAAAGGACATAGCCAGGTTTTTCCCCCGGAGGCGTAAAGCCAGCCCCGGGAGCCGTCGGCCGCGTCCAGCGTTTCCCGAAGGATCTGTAAAATGGAAGTCGCCTCCCCATCGGAGGCCCGGAGGAGGATCTGGTTCGCGGTGAAGGGTGACAGCCCTTTTATTTCCCTTGCGAGGGCTTCGATGAGTTCAGGCCGGGAACGGCCATGGAGTTCCGGAAGGTCCTGGACCATGATTTGTTCAGGCGGTTTTCCGGGACGCGGCGGAGGGAGCTTCCACGTTAAGCCCGGAAGAAAAGGGCGCCGGGGGCTTTTTTCCGCGGGAACCGGTCTTAGAGGCGCGAGGATCCTCCCTTTTTCAACCAGGGCCATGTTGCTGCGGCGGCCCATGACCTCCAGGGCCAGGATGATCTCCTCGCCGGCCCTGCCGGGCCATCCGGGTTGGAAATGAAGGAACACAATGCGCTCTCCGGCATCGGGCATGGAAAGGGAAACCAGGGCTGCCCCCCGGATCCTGCTGGAGAAAATTTCATTAAAGGGGGAAAGGAAGGGTTCCCTGGAGATTTTTTCCGGGAGCAGGAAAAGCCCCGGTCTTGCGGGGGCTGCGGAAAGGAGAATTTCGCCTTCCCTCCCGAAGGACAGAATCACCTCCTCGGCAGATACCTGGGCCGCGCCCCTGATTTTGCGCCCGGTGAACCGGTCCCCCGTTTCCCGGCAGGCCGCTATCAGTGAAAAATAATCCATAAAATCAGAATTAGAATAAACGGGGGCGGAAGTCAAAAAATGAGGGATCCTTTCGGGGCGGCGGGAAAGAACCGGGACTCTTTTCAGCAATCGACTGGTTCTCCCTTTGGAATTTGCCCGTTTCGGGAAGGACGGCATCCCGGGCGTTGAAGACATGATTTTAAATAGGGAGGGAAAGGACATTTTCCCGCTCTTTACTTGACAAAAAAGGCCTCAAAAGTATATTTTCTCACGTTGAACCGCTGGTAAGGCAAAAGGTTCAGTTTTTTCCATTCCGTCAGCAAAACAGGTGTTTTTATGTATTCCGGGCGCGGTTTTTTGGCGTTCCTGATGGAGGTCCAGGTGGCCAGGAAAAGGATGGTCCATGCCGTTCTCCCATGGGGATACTGCCTATGAGATCCGGATCCGGAAGCGTCCATGACATCGCCATCGGCTCGGATCATGCGGGCTTCTGGTTAAAGGAGATCATCCGGGAGCACCTTCTGAAAAGGGGTTTTTCCACCCTCGATATGGGGACTGAAAGCGCCGATTCAGTTGATTACCCCGATTTTGCGGTCAAGGTCTGCGAAGCTGTCCTCTCCGGGGCGGCCCGGAACGGGATTCTGCTGTGCGGAACGGGGATCGGAATGTCCATTATGGCCAACCGGTTCAAAGGCATCCGGGCGGCCTTGTGCCACGATCATTTCACGGCCCTTGCGGCGAAGCGTCACAACAATGCCAACGTCCTTGCCCTGGGTGGTCGGATCATCGGACCGGATCTGGGAAAAGAGATCGTGGACACCTGGCTCGAGGCCCCTTTCGAAGGGGGCCGGCATCAAAGGCGGGTCGACAAACTGGATGCCAGTCAGGACAAGACATAAGCCCGATGAAAATACGCGTCAACGGGGCAGCGATCAGAGGATTCATGCGCGGTCCCGGGTTCCCGAAAGGAAAAGGGGAGGGTCATCCTTGCCAAGCGCTCTGAAACAGTTCGACCCTGAAGTCTACGATGCCATCATCGGGGAGACCGAGAGGGAAGAGTATCAGCTGGAATTGATCGCTTCAGAGAACATGGTGAGCGAGGCGGTCCTGGAGGCCCAGGGATCCGTAATGACCAACAAGTACGCCGAAGGGTATCCCGGGAAGCGCTATTACGGGGGCTGTTCCCACGTCGACATCACCGAAAACCTTGCCATCGAGAGAGCCAGAAAGCTCTTCGGCGCCGATTACGTCAATGTCCAGCCCCACGCCGGCGCCCAGGCGAACATGGCTGTTTTTTTTGCGGTCCTCAAGCCGGGGGAAAAGATCCTGGGGATGGACCTTTCCCACGGCGGGCATCTGACCCACGGCAGTCCCGTCAACTTCTCGGGATTTCTCTACGAGGTCATCGCCTATGCGACCCGCCGGGACAACCAGCGGATCGACTATGACCAGGTCCGCGATCTGGCCCGAAAGCACCGTCCCAGGATGATCATCGCCGGGGCCTCCGCCTATCCGAGGATCATTGACTGGAAAATTTTCCGGGAGGTGGCCGACGAAGTGGGCGCCGTGTTTTTCGTGGATATGGCCCACATTGCCGGTCTTGTGGCCGCCGGATTCCATCCGAGCCCCGTTCCCCACGCCCACATCGTGACAACGACCACCCACAAGACCCTGAGGGGTCCCCGGGGAGGTATGATCCTGAGCTGCGAGGAATGGGCCAAACCCCTTCAAAGCAAGGTCTTTCCCGGATCGCAGGGAGGGCCCCTCGAGCACATTATCGCCGCGAAGGCTGTGGCTTTCAAGGAAGCCCTCACGCCCGAATTCAGGGAATATCAGGGACGGATCGTCAAAAACGCCGCTGTCCTCGCCGAAGAACTCGGGAAATCGGGTTTCAGCCTTGTCTCCGGCGGCACGGACAACCATCTTATGCTCCTGGATCTCAGGGAAGAGGACTATACGGGAAAGGACGCCGAAGAGGCCCTGGACAAGGCCGGCATCACGGTCAACAAAAACACCGTGCCCTTTGAAACCCGCAGCCCCTTCATCACCAGCGGGGTGCGGATCGGGACCCCCGCGATAACCACCCGCGGCATGGGAGAACCGGAAATGAGGGTGATCGCCGGGTGGATCAAAGAGGTCCTGGAGCACAGGGGCGATGACGCTTTCCTGGCCGGCATCAAGGGGCAGGTCAGGGAACTGTGTGAGCGGTTTCCCTTTTACGCAAAACGGCTCCGAAAAGAGGAGTAGGTGGGACCGACCATCGCTCGCCCCAGCTGGGACGAGTATTTCATGGAGATCACAAAACTGGTCTCCTCCAGATCCACCTGCCTCAGGCGGCAGGTGGGAGCGCTCTTTGTCAAGGAAAGGAACATTCTGGCGACGGGATACAACGGGGCCCCGTCAGGGATCCCGCACTGCTGCGAGGTCGGATGTCTCCGTGATCAGCTGGGGATACCGTCCGGGGAAAGGCATGAAATATGCCGTGGTCTCCATGCTGAACAGAACGGGATCATCCAGGCCGCCAAACACGGGATCAACCTCTCCGGGTCCACGGCCTATATCACCGACAGCCCGTGCATCATCTGCGCCAAAATGTTGATCAATGTCGGCATCCGCCGGATCGTCTGCGGGCGCGGGTACCCGGACCAGCTCTCCCTCGAGATCCTCGGCGAGGCGGGGCTGGAAGTGGAATATTTCGGAGAAGACTGAGATGAAATGTCCCTTTTGCGGCGATTTCGACAACAAGGTCGTCGACTCGCGGCTCTCCGGAGAGAGCGATGTGATCAGGCGCAGGAGGGAATGCCTCGGATGCGGTAGGAGGTTCACCACCTATGAGCGGGTGGAGGATATCCTTCCCATGGTCATCAAGAAGGATGGCCGGCGCGAACCCTTCGATCGGAGCAAGATCCTTTCCGGGATCCAGATCGCCTGTCAGAAAAGGCCCATTTCGGTGACGGCCCTGGAGGAGATGGCCGATCGGATCGAAAAAGCCCTGCAGGAAAAGGGCGACAAGGAGATAAAAAGCAGCACCATCGGAGAGACCGTGATGCAGGAACTCCACGACCTGGACGAGGTGGCCTACGTCCGGTTTGCTTCGGTCTACCGGTCTTTTAAGGATATCAACGAGTTCATGGCTGAGCTCAAGGATCTTTTAAGCGAGGAGGAGAGCCGCCGTCTGGCCGAGGAGAAAGTCCGGCGCTAAGGTGAAATCCCGGGAGGATGGATCCCGGCGGCAATGTTGAACGAAGTTCTGATGACGGAACGCAGCCTCCCTCGGGTCCTTCGGGGGCGGGCGGGAGCGTTCGAGAGAGGGCGCGCTATGAGCAGACGATTCCGGGGGGGGATTCACCCGGAGGACAACAAACACACCAGGAATGAGGCCATCCAGAGCCTGGAAATGCCGGAGCGGCTGATCATAAGCCTTTCCCAGCATATCGGGGCCCCCGCTCGTCCCGTGGTTTCCGTGGGAGACAGGGTCCTGAAGTTCCAGATGGTGGCCGAACCGGGGGGATTCGTTTCTGCCGCGATGCATGCACCCACATCGGGTACCGTGAAAACCATTGGGCCCTCGCCCCATCCGTCGGGGAATTTCATCCCCGCCGTGGTCATTGAGCCGGATGGAAAGGATGAGGCCATGGATCTCTCGGACCGGGCTGACCCCGATCTCAAGAAAGGGCCTGATGCCTGGAAGGGGATGATCCGGGACGCGGGCATCGTCGGGATGGGAGGCGCGGCTTTTCCAACCCACGTCAAACTCAGCCCCCCGGCGGAAAAACCCATCGACGTCGTTATCGCCAACGGGGTCGAGTGCGAGCCCTTCCTGACCTCCGACCACCGCGTCATGCTGGAAAGCCCCAAAGAGGTCATCGAGGGGATCCTCATCGCGATGGAGATCGTCGGGGCCAAGAGGGGCATCATCGGGATCGAGGCCAACAAGCCCGATGCCGTTGACATCATGAGGGAGTCGGGGCTGCCCGAAAACGTGACGGTGGAAGTCCTGCCGCTCATGTATCCCCAGGGCGCCGAGAAGCAG
>JAFGWO010000259.1 GCA_016937135.1 Pseudomonadota bacterium | reverse complement strand
GGGCGAGCTGGACGGGCATGGCCTTTTTCACCAGCCGATAGGCCATGATGACCCCCACCGGGTCCTTGAACCGGTCGAAACGCGAGATCTGGAGCAACATGGGGATGCCCGGATCTATCCTGTATTTTTCCCTGACGGCGTGGATCTCTGATTCGGGAAGGGAACAGTTTTTGTCGCTCAAGGGGTCGATGCTGGGAGGCATGAGGTACTGGATGTGCGGAAGGTTCTGCGCGAACCGCTGCATGGAAAAGATGCTGGCATCGTATCCCGAAACATGCCGGCGCAGGTAGTTCCAGACAGGCCGATGGGGATGGCTGATATCGATATGGCAGCGCCACACCCATTTCCCCTTCCTTTCGGGGGAGAGACCGAGGGCCGGGGCCGGCTGGGGATCGTGGATGAAGACCACGTCGGCCTCATTGAGAGCGGGGCCGTATTCGTCTACGAAAGCCCTGTTGGCGGCCTCATAGGCCTCCAGATGCCGCTTGCTGATCTCGATCCTGTTTCCCTGAAGGGCATTGTGCATGGCCTTCGTGCACTGATAAAAGTCGGGGTTTCCCGTGATCACCTCCCAGCGGACATCGATCCCGAGGGACTGCATGAGGGGAACCATCTTGTGGAGGATCTCGGCGACGCCCCCACCTTCCCGCGTGGAATTCACATGGACGACCCGGATGCCCTGGATGTTGGACGCAAGCTGCCGGAGCTGGCGGATCACATCGGGCCCCGCGAAATCGGCGTACAGATCCAGAAGTTCAGCCATCCAGGTCCTCCCCTCCCCCGCCTTCGGGACGCGAACCGAAACACTCGTGGAAGATTCCCGTCAGCAGGCTCCTTATCTCCCTCAAGGGGGCCAGATAGGGGTCGATGGCGATGACGCGCGAGCACACATTCTCGTGGTCGCCGGGGGCCATCCGGATCCATGTCGAAAAATCGTCCGCCCCTTCGGGCGTCCTTCTGGTCGCCTCGATGAAGTGATAGAAAATGCTGCCCAGCGTCATTTCGCTGACGGCCTCTCCCAACTCCCCGAGGCTGGTGATGGCGCGGCCCGTGTTGAAGATGACGAGCTGGGAACGCACAAAATAAAAAGGCTGGTCGGCCACGGTCATGTGGATCTTCTCGCTCTCGTCCAGCCTGGCCTCGAGACTATCGATGATCTCCCGGCGCAGGGATTCTATGGAGGAAAAATCCCGGGGACGCAGGACGCTCAGCCTCTCGGCGGTGGTCTTGTCGTGGAGTTCATGGAAGGCCCAGCCCGAAAAGTCGTTGGTAAATTCCGGCTCATCAAAGGCAGTGCTCAGCATTTTCCCCCAGAAATGGTGATGGAGGCTTCCTGGGTGGACCTTCGCCACGCTGTCCTTTAATTCCCGGAGGGAGAATGCCCTGTGGCCTGTGGCGATAAGGACGGGCGCGCAATCCATGACATGGAAAGGGGTCTCCGGATTTTGTCTGTTTTCATGCATTTCCTGCCTCTTTTCAAAAACCGGCACAGGGGACCCGACGAGGGAACAGCCCCTGTCGTTCTCAGATTCCCGGAACATACTCCCTGGCATCGGCATCAACGGGTGGAAAATCATCCAGATTCGCGGCAAAGGCGGCCCCCAGGAAGGAATCCACCCAGGAAAAGACGTTCCGCTCCCGGATGCTGGACCGCATGACTTTCATCCGTGAACGCTGTTCTTTCCGGCTCATGCCGACGGCACTTTTCAGGGCCTCCGCGATGGCCTCGACGTGGTGGGGATTGACGAGGATGGCGCCCTTCTGAAGCTCGGCCGCCGCCCCGGTAAATTCGCTCAGGATGAGGACCCCGTCGTTGTCCACATGGCAGGCGCAATACTCCTTGGCCACGAGGTTCATGCCATCCTTGAGGGGCGTGATCAAAGCCACATCGGCAACCCGGTAAAGGGCCAGCAGTTCCTCTTTTTCAAGGCTTCGATAGTGGTAGTGGATGGGGTCCCAGCCAAGAACCGCGAACTCCCCGTTCACTTCCGCGATGAGGCGATCGATCCCGGCCTTCAGGATCTGGTATTCCTTGAGGTCCCTGCGGCTTGGGACCAGGACCTGAATGAAGGTGATTTTGCCGATCAGCTCAGGATAGCGGCGCAGGGCATTGCGCAGACCCTCCAGACGCTCCTGAACCCCCTTCGTATAATCCATCCTGTCCAGGCCAAGAATGATCTTCTGATCGGGGAATTTTTCCCTGAGGGCCTGGACCTCGGTCTGGATTTCCTTTGACTTTGCGGATTTTTCGAACTGGGCGAAATCGATGCTGATGGGAAAGTTGCCCACGCGCACCGTGCGTCCCTGGTAGCGGACTTCCACTACGGACCCCCTGCCCCGGACCTGGGTCCCCGGGAAATAGCGCCTGAGGCAATGGAGAAAGTTCTTGCGGTCCCTCATGGTCTGGAACCCGACAAGGTTGTATTCCATGAGCGCTTCGAGTATCTCGACCCTCCACGGCAGGCGAACGAAGATATCCAGGGGCGGAAACGGGATATGGAGGAAAAAACCGGTCTTCCTGGAAGCTTTCCTCTCCCTCAGCATCCCGCCGACATGGATGAGATGGTAGTCGTGGATCCAGATATAATCGGTTTTAGTGGTGTTTTCGGCAATGACCTCCGAAAAACGGCGGTTGACCTTGAGGTAAGCGTACCAATAAACGGGCTTGAAGCGGCAAAGGGACTGAAGATCATGGAAAAGAGGCCAGATGATGCTGTTGGCGTAGCCGAGGTAGTAATCCTTTTCCTCTTCCGGGGAGATCGCCACGGGCACCAGCTTGTACCCGGTCCTGATTGAGGCCTTTTCCAGGAGAGGCTGCAGGCTGATCTTCCCGGTAGCGCCGGGCCAACCGATCCAGACCCCTCCCCGGTTCTTTAGGACCGGAGCCAGTGCTGTGACCAGACCTCCGGAGCCCGATTCAATCCTCCACCGGTTGTGTTCCTTCCTGAGGACTATGGGTAGCCTGTTGGAGACCGCGACAAGCCGCGTTTTCTGGGCAATCATCGTATATTTTAATGATAACAGAATATTCCGGATGAGCCAAACCATCCTTGGGGACGGTCCTCAAAAATCAAGAAACGGTCCTGGACCGATAATCTGATTTAATCAGGGAACCGGCTTCCCCCCCGGGACTGCGCCGCGCCAGATGACGGGGATGACAGGAAAGGGTGAAATGGGAATTTTCTGGTTCATCCGGTTAATGCGTACCCGG
>JAFGWO010000033.1 GCA_016937135.1 Pseudomonadota bacterium | reverse complement strand
GACATGAGCGCGCAGCTCACAAAGATCAAGGGAACGGATGCCCAGGCCATCGTATGCTGGGGAACGAACCCGGGGCCGGCCGTGATCGCCAAGAACAGAAAGCAGCTCGGGATCACCATCCCCCTGTACAACAGCCATGGGGTAGCATCGCCCAAATTCATTGAGCTCTCCGGCGGCGCCACCGAAGGGACGTTCCTGCCGGCCGGAAAGCTTATCGTGGTGGATCAGCTTGCTGCCAATGATCCCCAGAAGACCCTTCTTGCCAAATACAAGGCCGATTACGAGAACAGGTTTGGGGCCGGGACTGTGAACACCTTCGGCGGCCATGCCTGGGACGCCTTCCAGCTGGCCGTCAAGGCCATCGAAAACGCGGAAAAAGCAGGAGGGGCCACCCGGGCCACCATCCGGGACGAGCTGGAAAAAATCCAGGGATTTGTTGGCACAGGGGGCGTGTTCAACTTCTCCGCCGAGGACCACAACGGCCTGACCAAGGACGGTTTCGTCATGGTCGAGATCAAAAACGGGACGTGGAACCTGGCGGAATAAAAGACAGTCCAGAGAAGAGAGTCCAGAGTCCGTAAACCAGGGCTGGAACCCGCCCAAGGCCGTTGGTCTCGAAAAATCAGCGAAAGTTACCATGGTGATAATTTCGGGGGGGCCGCAACTCGGCCCCCTTTTTCCAGAGAAAACATGTTAAAAAGGCTGGATTTCAAAAGGTTTGTGCAAAGCGGAAATTTTGTCTAAACCCGGGACGTTTCGACCAGCCGAAAGGCGCATGGCGGGGTTTGGATTTTTTCTCTGAACCCTGAACTCTGGACGACAGGGTTTTCTTTTTACTCTTTACTCTGGACTTTTTTTATGTCTCTCGACCAGCAAATCCTCCAGTATCTCATTACCGGCGTGACGGTGGGGAGCATCTATGCCCTCATCGGCATGGGATTCAACATCATCTACAATTCCACCGAGATCATCAATTTTGCCCAGGGCGAATTCGTCATGCTTGGGGGGCTGTTCACGGTTACGGGGATGAGGGTCCTGCATCTGCCCCTCCCTTTTGCGGCCCTCATGGCTGTAATGGCGGTGGCTTTGATCGCCATTCTGTTTGATGTGGTAGCCATAAGGCCTCTTAAGGATGCGAGTTCCATCACCCTGATCATCATTACCATCGGCGCTTCTATCTTCCTTCGAGGCATCGCGAGTATCCTTTGGGGAAAGGAGCCGTATCCCATTCCGGCTTTTTCAGGCGAGGATCCCATCCCCTTTTTCGGGGCTGTCATCCAGCCCCAGAGCCTGTGGGTCATGGGGATAACGTTTCTCATTGTCCTGGGGCTGCGGCAGTTCTTTAACCGGACCATTATAGGGAAAGCGATGCTCGCCAGCGCTTTCCAGCCAAAAGCTGCCAGGCTTGTGGGAATCGATACCAGGTCCATGACCCTCATCTCCTTCGGACTCAGCGGGTTCGTCGGGGCCGCGGCTGGAATTGTCATCGCGCCGATCAGCATGGCCCAGTACGACATCGGGATCATGATCGGCCTGAAGGGTTTTTGCGCCGCTATCATCGGCGGCCTTGGAAATTTCTGGGGGGTCGTCCTCGGCGGGGTGGCTCTCGGGGTTCTGGAAAGCCTCGGGGCCGGCCTTATCTCCAGCGGCTACAAGGATGCCATAGCCTTCGGCATACTCCTCATCATGCTCTTTTTCCGGCCCCAAGGGATCCTTGGAAAAGGGAAGGGGGACAGGGTTTGAAAAGGACCTCCCTCACAAGGACTCGTTATGGAGGATTTGCCGTTTTTGCCCTGTTCCTCCTGCTCCTCCCCCTCGCGGTTACCAACGACTACTACCTCAATGTCCTCATTTTCATTGGAATCCATTCCATCATCGCCATGGGCCTTGACCTTCTCATGGGATATACGGGCCAGATATCCCTCGGACACGCGGCCTTTTTCGGACTGGGAGGCTATATCTCCGGGATCCTTTCGGCCAAAGGGGGATGGACGGCCCTGGCGGGCCTTCCCCTCGCCATCCTGGGGGTGGGGCTCATCGCATGGGTTATCGGGGTCCCGACCCTGAAGCTTCACGGGCACTATCTTGCCATGGCCACCCTCGGATTCGGGATGATCGTTTTCATCTTTTTCAACGAACTGGTCCCCCTGACGGGGGGGCCCAGCGGACTGACGGGGATTGAGGGAGTGTCCGTCCTGGGGTTTGCGTTCGATTCCGACCTGAAATATTATTACCTTGTCGCGTCGGCCCTCCTTCTCGCCCTTCTCCTTTCCATCAATATCGTCCGCTCCAGGGTGGGAAGGGCATTAAGGGCCATCCATGGGTCCGAGGTGGCCTCGTCGGTTCTGGGAGTGAACGTCGCCCGCTTCAAGGTAGCCATCTTCGTTCTCTCGGCGGTCTATGCCGCCCTGGCCGGGTGGCTCTATGCCCACTACATCACTTTTTTGAGCCCCAGCTCCTTCGGGTTCCTGTTTTCGGTAAAGCTTGTTACGATGGTGGTTATCGGCAGCCTCGGGAGCATCTGGGGCGGAATCTTCGGGGCGGCCCTTCTGACCAGTCTTCCGGAATTCCTGTTCGTTTTCGAGAAATACGAAACCACCGTGTTCGGGCTGATCCTCATCCTCGTCATGATCTTCATGCCCAAAGGGCTTCTGCGGGGTATCGAGGACCTGGTTCTCAGAATCCTTGGACCCCGGGTGAAAGGGGAGGGGAGCAAGGGATGATGGACGCTGTCCCCCTCCTTCGCACGGAGAATCTCTCCCGCCATTTCGGGGGCGTCAAGGCGCTGTCGGAGCTGACCTTCACTGTGCGAAAAGGTTTAATACAAGCCGTCATAGGCCCGAACGGTGCGGGGAAGACAACCCTTTTCAACGTCATTTCGGGTGTTTTTCCCCAGACCTCGGGGAAGGTTTTTTTCCAGGAGCAGGAAATCACCGGTCTGCCGACCCACGCCATTGCCAGGAGGGGGCTGACTAGGACTTTCCAGAATCTGAGGCTTTTTTCGGAAATGACCGTTCTGGAAAATATCATGGTAGGAATGCATCTTCAGTCAAGGGGAGGTTTTCTGGCCTCTGCTTTTCGGTTGCCCTGGGTTCTCAGGGAGGAAAAAAGGATTCGGGAAGAATCCCTGGGCTGGCTGGACTTCGTGGAAATGACCCAATACGCAAACATTCCCGCGGCCAGCCTGCCTTTCGGTAAACAGAGGATACTGGAACTGGCCCGGGGGCTGGCCCTCAAGCCGTCCCTCCTGATGCTCGATGAGCCGGCCGCCGGGTTGAACATCAGAGAGACTGAAGAACTGGCGGCCCTCATTCTCAGGATCCGGGACAACGGGATCACGGTCCTCTTGGTGGAACACGATATGGATCTCGTTATGGGGATTTCGGATCATGTCACGGTCGTCGACCAAGGTAAAAAATTGGCTGACGGGGATCCCGAAACCATAAGGAATGACGAGAGGGTCCTGAAGGCTTACCTGGGGGAGGAGTAGGCAAGAAGAAATTACTGCAGAACCGACTGTGCGACATTGCGACAGAGCGAGAGGTTGCCATAGGTTTTTCGCCCGGTCTCTCAGTCGCCCAGTCTCTTCCTCTGGAAGGGTTTTCATGCTCAAGGTTCGCAACATCACGACATATTATGGCCGGATCCAGGTCCTGAAAGGGGTTTCCATCCACGTCGGGGAAGGGGAGATCGTAGCCCTGATCGGCGCTAACGGGGCCGGGAAAACCACCCTCATCAACACCATCTGCGGGGTGCTCAGGGTAAGGGAGGGTT
>JAFGWO010000032.1 GCA_016937135.1 Pseudomonadota bacterium | reverse complement strand
TGATAGGTGCTGTATCCCTTCCGGATCTTCTCCGTGACCTGCGAAAGGCGAAGGAGGGCCCACCGATCCAGTTCTTCCATCTCTCCGTACGGGACGGAATCCGCCGCGGGATCGAAATCGGCCAGGTTCCCGAGGAGGTAGCGGCAGGTGTTGCGGATCCGCCGATAGGCTTCCGAGAGCCGCTGAAGGATCTCGTCGGAGATACGGATATCGTCCCGGTAATCCTCGGCGGAGACCCACAACCGGACGATCTCGGCGCCGTATTTGCCGATGATTTCCTGTGGGGAAATGACGTTTCCGAGGGATTTGGACATCTTTCTTCCCTGTCCGTCGACCACGTACCCGTGGGTCAAAACTTCCTTGTAGGGGGCTTTTCCCCTCGTCCCCACGGACGCTAACAGGGTGCTGTGGAACCATCCCCGGTGCTGGTCGCTTCCCTCCAGGTATATGTCGCAGGGCCACGTCAGATCGTCCCTGTCCTCCAGTACGGCCGCGTGGCTGACCCCAGAGTCAAACCAGACGTCAAGGATATTCATATCCTTTTTGAAAGAGTCCGACCCGCATGCAGGGCATCGCGTGCCTTCAGGGAGGAGTTCGGAGGCTTCCTTCGCGTACCAGACGTCCGCCCCCTCCTTTTCCATCAATCCGGCCACGTGCTCGCAGACCTTGCCGCTCATGAGGGGCGCGCCGCAGGCGCCGCAGTAGAAGATCGTTATGGGGGAGCCCCAGGATCTCTGCCGGGAGATGCACCAGTCGGGGCGGTTCTCGATCATCTGGTAGATCCGCTGTTTTCCCCAGGAGGGGATCCACTCCACCTCGTTGATGGCGGCCAGGCTTTTTTCCCTGAGGTCGGCGTGGTCCATGGAGATGAACCACTGTTCGGTGGCCCGGAAGATGATCGGGGATTTGCACCTCCAGCAATGGGGATAGGAGTGGCTGATCGTGGATCGGCCGAAAAGATTTCCTTTTTCAGAAAGCTTCCGGATGACCTCCTCGTTGGCCTTGAAAACCGGCATCCCGGCGAAGAATTCCACATCCCGGGTAAAACAGCCCTCGTCGTCCACAGGGGCGTAGATATCCAGCCCGCACCTCACGCCCGTCTCATAGTCCTCCTGTCCGTGGCCCGGAGCCGTGTGGACGCAGCCTGTCCCCGCTTCAAGGGTGACATAATCGGCCAGGACGATGACGGAATCTCTGTCGTAAAGGGGGTGCCTGGCCCGGGCCCCTTCCAGGTCTTTGCCCTTGAATCTTGCCAGCGGCTCTAATCCGTCGATGCCCAGAAGGGAAGTAAACACCGGCGCCAGTTCCTCGGCCACAATGACCGCCTCGCCATTAAAGGGGATCGCCACGTAGTCGAACTCGGGGTGGAGGGCAACAGCCAGGTTGGCCGGGATAGTCCAGGGTGTGGTGGTCCAGATGGCTACGGAGGCAGTGAGCCCCTTCAGGCCGTGGACGCGGCTTCCGAGATCCTCCGCGAAGGGGAACCGGACGAAGATGGAGGGGGAGGTGTGGTCCTGGTATTCCACTTCCGCCTCGGCGAGGGCCGTCACGCAGGAGGCGCACCAGTAGACGGGTTTTTTCTTTTTGTAGACGGACCCCATGTCCAGGAATTTTCCGAACTCCCTCGTGATCCTCGCCTCATAGGGGTAGGCCATGGTCAGATAGGGATCGTCCCATGCCCCGAACACACCGAGGCGCTTGAACTCCTCCCTCTGGATGTCGATGAACTGTCGGGCGTATTCCCTGCATGCCTTGCGGATTTCCAGTGCGGGCAGCCCTTTCTCCCGGGCCTGCAGCTCCGTGTCCACCTTGTGTTCTATGGGGAGGCCGTGGCAGTCCCATCCGGGGACATAATGGGAATAATATCCCGACATCCATCTGGATTTGACCACGAAGTCCTTCAGGATCTTGTTGAGGGCCGTTCCCATGTGGATGTGGCCATTGGCGTAGGGAGGGCCGTCGTGCAGCGTGTAGACGGGGCCCGATTTCCTGCTTTCAAGGATCTTCCCGTAAAGGTTTTCCTTTTCCCATCGCGCGAGCCGTTCGGGTTCGCGGACGGAAAGGCTGGCCCTCATGGGGAATTGGGTCGCGGGCAGGTTCAGGGTATCCTTGTAATTCTTCTTTTCGTCGGCCATGTCTCGCTCTCTTGGAATGGATTGAAAATCTCGAATTGAAACGAGGATCAAGAACCTGGAACCAGAATCCTCAGTCCGCATTTTTCAACAAAAAAAGCCCCCGCCCAAGGGACGGGAGCCTGCGCCCGCGGTACCACCCCGGTTGCCCGGCCACCCGATCAGGGTTCCGGACCCCTCTGGCGCTTTAACGGGCGCACCCGAATCCGCCTTCATCCCGCTGTCGCTTCGGGACTACGCCGGACCAGCTCCGGGGTGATCTTCCCTGTCCGAACGGGTTGCCGGGCTTCCACCGTCCCCGGATCGCTGGGTCCTGCCTCGAGACAGGTACTGTCCCCTTCCACGCTTTTTTCTGAATTTCAGACGGTGAGGATAGGGCCAAGGGGCATTGATGTCAAGGTGCCTTTGCGACCCGGAATCCGCGACCGGGTTTGATCAGCCCCCGACGGATTTCGGGCAGGGGAATCCTGTTTCCGTTGACGCGTTATCGTGTTAGCATTAAGTTTCAATCCGAGCGTATCGGAGAAACGTCACAAGCGTTACAAGAGGTGTGTTTTGGCGAAAACGGGCAGACAGGGAGCGACCTTCGAAAAGAAGCTTTCCGATCTTGAGGACATTGTCTCGAAGCTGGAGTCCGCGGACACCCCGCTCGAGGAATCCCTCGCTCTTTTCGAAAGGGGCTCGGGCCTCCTGAAGGAGCTGGCGGCCATTCTGGAGGAGGCGGAACGGAAAGTCGAGGTCCTTTCGAAGGATTCCTCCGGGGTCCTTCACACCAGGCCTTTTGAGAAGGGCGATTAACCGTGTCCGTCGAGAATTATCTGCAGGGCCTCGGAAAAAAGGTAGAGGGGGCTTTGGATTCCTGTCTCCCTTCCAGTGAGGATCCCTC
>JAFGWO010000031.1 GCA_016937135.1 Pseudomonadota bacterium | reverse complement strand
TCCCCCGGTGATCTCTATTTCCCCCATTTCCACGAGGCTCTCAAGGGTTTTACGGACCTGTTCCCTGTCGATCCCGTCCATCAGAAGAGAAACGGACCCTGAAAAAGCGCCCCGCCTGATCTCCTCGATATTGGGGGTAACGCTGAAAACCTTCCCGATCTCCTCTAATTTCCTCACCGCCATATAGGCCCTGGCGGCCGGGACCAGGCTTTCCCTGTGGATGGAAAAATGAACGCTTAAATCCCCCCTGGCCGGAGTTTCCTTTTCCTTCGTCTCCCCCTTCTCCGGGGCTTCAGAACCACCGGCGGGTTCCTTTTCCGCTTCCTCCCCGCTTAGAGACCCTTCGTCGGATTCAGGAACCGCATCCCCCTGTGGTTCCTCCTCCCGGGCTGCCGCAGGCGCGGCGGCCTGGGCCGGTTCGCCGTCGATCACCCCGCGGATCCGTGAAATGATCTCGTCCGTATCGATCCCGGCAGGGTCGGATCCGTTTTCCACGGATTCCACCTGCGATTCCAGATTGTCTATCCCGGCGAGAAGAACATCGATGACTCCCTGGGAAATCCGGACCTGGCCTTTCCGGACCGTGTCCATCATATCCTCAAGGCGGTGGCTCAATTCGGAAATGGAGCCGTATCCCATCGAGGCGGACATGCCCTTCACCGAGTGGGCGTGCCGGAAAAGCTCGTTGATCCCTTCATCGGATCCGGGATCTTTCTCGAGGATGAGGACGCAGTCGTTCATCCCCCGAATGTGCTCGCGAGCCTCCGAAATGAAAAGATCCCTGTATTTGGACATGTCCATGAAAATCGCCTGTTCCCTGGAAAATCTTCCGCCGCCCGCCGCCGGACGAGCCGGCCGACAGCCGGGCGTTGACGGTTCAAGGATAAAGGTTGATGGCTTCGCCAAAAGCCATCAACGCGCCCCGGTCGGGGCGCCCGAATCAAGGACCGTCGCCCTAAGTCCTTGATTCGTGAGGAAAGGGAAAACGACGTTTTTCCCTTTCCGTGGAGCCAAAAGTCCCGCCCGGACTTTTTGCGACCCTGTCAACAGCCGTCAACGCGGCCCAGGTGCGGGACGCCCGGATCCGGGACCCGAAACGCAAGTCCTGGATCCGTGAGGAAAGGGAAAATGACATTTTTCCCTTTCCGTGGAGCCAAAAGTCCGGCATGGACTTTTGGCGACCCTGTCAAGGTTGACCCGGTCCTTCCGCGGGGACCCCGCTCCTTATCCTTTGCCCGCCGAATCGAGAATCCTGGTCACCACATCGAGGACTTTACCCGGCTGAAAAGGCTTGACGATAAAATCCTTAGCGCCCGAGTCCAGCGCCTCCATGACCAGGCTGTCCTGCCCCAGGGCGCTGCACATCACCACATTGGCCGAGGGATCAAGGGCCATGATTTCCTTTAACGCCTCGATCCCCGTCATCTCGGGCATAACGATATCCATGGTCACGATATCGGGTTTATGCTCTTTGAACCTCTCGACGGCTTCCAGCCCGTTTTCCGCCTCGGCGACGACCTCGAAGTCTTCATTCCCGTATTTTTTCCCGGTGAAAATCTCGGCAATCATATTGCGCATGAACATGGCATCGTCGACGATGAGAACCTTTATTGCCATTATTCCTCCTCTTTTGCGAACTCCTGGTCGATCCAGATCCTGAGCTTTTCCGGGCTGATAAGGGTTACCAGGGTTCCCTTGTCCCGGAATACGCCCTCGAGGAAATGAACCGAACCGCCATCCGGGCCCTGCTCCATGGTCACTTCCTCAAGGTTATTGTAGGATGAAAAACCCGTTGTCTTTTCCACAAGCAGGGCTATCCCCCCGAATTCCCTGGCAAGGATCAACAAAAGACCCGAATTGCCTGCCAAAGACGGGGCCCTAAGGATCTCCCCGAGGGAAATGACGGATGCAAGCTGGCCATGGACGCTCACCACCCCCTTCAGAAAGCGGGGCGCCAGGGGGACAGGCGTGATTTCCACCGACCGGTAAATTTCGACAAGGGACTCCAGAGGCAGGGCGAAATATTCCCTGCCCACGGTGAACACGACAACCTTGTTCGCCTTTTTACCGGCGACCGTTTTTTCCCTGTCTTCCCCCGGAAGGATTTCGGGCATCGGGTTATACCTTGAATTCTTCGGAAAGCTTCTTCAACTTGTCGGAAAGGGCCGTGAGATCCTGTGCCGAGGCTGCAAGCTCTTCCATCGAGGCGTTCTGTTCCTCCGTTGCCGCCGATACCTCTTCGGTCGAGGCCGCGTTGTCCTCGGCGACCTTGGATATCTCGTCGATGATCTGCGTCATATCCTTGGCGGCCTGGCTCTGGTTGTCGGTGAGCAGGGAGATCTCCTGGGCATGGTTTGCGGCCTCCATGACCGTCCGGACGATTTCGTCCAGGGATTCTCCCATGGTCTGGATGATCTCCTTGCCCTCGTCCAGGGTGCCGGTGACGTCCTTCACGCTGACCAGGACCTGTTCGCTCTCGTTCTGGATCCTTCCGACGATGCCTGAGATCCTGTCCGCGAACTGCTCGGTATTGGCGGCGAGCTTTCTGATCTCCTCGGCAACGACGGCGAAGCCCCTTCCGGCCTCCCCGGCCCGGGCCGCCTCGATGGCCGCGTTCAGGGCAAGGAGGGTCGTCTGCTGGGCCACGCTGGTGATGATGTCCACGATCTCCCCGATTTCCTTGCTTCTCTGCCCGAAGGACATGACCGACGCCCCGGCGTTGGACACATTGTCGAAAACCTTGCCGATCTTCGATATCATATTCTCCGCGTGCTTCCTCCCCGCCTCGGCGGTGAACCTCGTCTCAGAGGAGATCTTGGCGGAAACGCGGGCCTTCTCGGCCACGGCCATGAGGCTCTGGGCCATCTGATGGATCGTGTTGGACATCCTTTCCACCTGGCTCGCCTGCGTCTCGGCCCCTTTGCTGATGCCGTCGATGGCCGCGGCGATCTCTTCGGTGGAGGCGTTCATCTCCTCAGCCGTGGCCGACAGGGTCTGGGATGAATCATGGACATCCTCCGAAGACCCCTTGAGGTTTCTGGCCAGGACGGAAAGCTTCCGGACCATGACCCTGAAAACTTCCTTCAGATCCGCGAATTCATCCTCAAAGGACCTTTTGGTCAGGGAGAGGTCGACCGTCAGGTCCCCTTCGCTGATCCTCCGGGCCATATCCCGCATCTCGTGGATATCCCTTGTCATGCCCGCCGCGAAAATGCTTCCGATGATGAGGCCCACCAGAATAGCCGCGGAAACAGCCCCGAAATCCTTCCATCCGCCCTCTTCGATCCCGATCAAATCGAAGATGTACGGGACGAAGACAACCACGGCCACGACCAGAAGGAATGCCAGGATCAACTTGTATCTGATTTCCACTCTCATGGCAGGGGACTCCTTTCCCTCAATTGACAGTTACAGCGGGGAATTGGAAGAACCGTCGGACAGGGGGACATCCCTGAGACGGTATATCCGTTCCGCGGGGGAGACGCTCTGGAAATGCAGGCGGGTTCTTCCCAGAAGGGTTTCGGCCTTTCCCAGCATCAGGTATCCACCCCGATGCAGGATCCCGGAAAACCGGGCGATGACCCCTTCCTGATTTTCCCGGGAAAAGTAGATGAGGAGATTTCGGCAGACGATCAGGCTTTGTTTAACCCTTGGGCTGTCTTTAAGGACATCTCCCACCCGGAAGTCAACACGACGTCTGATCTCCTCCC
>JAFGWO010000258.1 GCA_016937135.1 Pseudomonadota bacterium | reverse complement strand
CTTTTCAACAAGGTCGTCAATTTCATCGTCTATCTCCTCATCCCGGTGGTCATCCTCGCCCTTTTGATCGGGATCGCGCGGGTGTTTCTGGACATCCGGATCGTCTTCCAGGGGAAATCCATCACGCAGGGGTTCGATCTTCTCATCACCGACATCCTGTCCATGTTCATCGTCATCGAGCTTCTCAGGAGCATCATCGAATACTTCGAGGCCCACCGGATCAAGATCACCCTCATTTCCGAGGCGGCCTTCGTCTTTATCCTCAGGGAGGTCATGATCGGTATCTACAGCCACACGATTCAGGCCCTCGAGATCGCTGCCCTGTCCCTCCTTCTCCTCGTCATCGGCAGCATACGCACCCTGGCTGTCCGATATTCCCCCGGGGAGGGTTTTGAGGGTCACCCTCGTGGAAAACCGTAAAAATTCCTCTGTCCTGCCGCTTTCGGATGAAAAAAACCGAAGCGGAGTCACTTTCAGCCTGGGAAACACCCCTCCCCGTCTCACGCGGGCATTCCTGGAGGGGTTGTACGGGGAGTGGAACCGGCCCGAATTCATCCACCCTGATCCCCTGGAGTTTGTCCTCCGGTTTTCGGACCCGGCGGACCAGGAAGTGGCAGGCCTGGTGGCGTCAAGCCTTGCTTTCGGCCAGGTCGGACATATATTAAAAGCTCTTGGAGGTGTGTTCCGGACTCTGCCCGCTCCTGCTTCCGACATTGAAAAGATGTCGCGGACGGAGTTGGTGGAATGCCTTCGATCCTTCCGCCATCGCTGGGTTTCCGGAGAGGAACTCGGGGACCTCCTTTATGGCGTTCGCCGCATCAGGGGGGATTACGGTTCTCTGGAAAACTTCTTCCGGTCCGGGATTCGCGGAGGATGCCGGGATGTGATCCGGCCCCTTGGCCCTTTTGTCGATGGCCTGAAAAAGGCATCGGAAAGGGGATGCCCGGGTCTTCTCCCCTGTCCTGATAAAGGGAGCGCGTGCAAGCGCCTCATGCTTTATATGCGCTGGATGGTCCGGAAAGACGCTGTGGATCCCGGTCCCTGGACAGGAATCTCCCCGGCAATGCTGATCGTTCCCCTCGACACCCATATGTTCCGCATCGGGAGACATTTCGGGCTGACCGATCGAGGGGCCCCGGACATGAAAAGCGCACTGGAAATAACCCGGTTTTTCAGGGATCTCCTGCCGGAAGACCCGGTGCGATATGATTTTTCCCTTACCCGTCCCGGTATACGGAAAGAGCCGCTTACACCCGTAAAGCCGGGAGCGAAGCCCTCGACGGAAGGGTCTTTCTGCTAAACTGAACACATACATTTCTTTTTGAAAGGAGGAAAAAAACATTGAATTTGAAAGGGACACAGACGGAAAAAAATATCCTCACTGCCTTCGCGGGGGAATCGCAGGCGAGGAACAGGTATACTTACTTTGCCAGCAAAGCCCGCAGTGAAGGCTACCGGCAGATCTCGGAGATCTTCGAGGAAACGGCCGATCAGGAGAAGGAGCACGCGAAAAGGCTCTTTAAGCTTCTTGAGGGCGGAGAGGCCCGGATCACGGCTTCCTTTCCCGCCGGGGTCATAGGCACCACCCTGGAAAACCTGGAGGAGGCGGCCGGAGGGGAGCATTATGAATGGTCCGAGATGTACCCTTCCTTCGCGAAGACCGCCAGGGAAGAGGGGATGGAAGATATCGCGAAGATCTTTGATTCCATCGCGGTGGCCGAGAAGCAGCATGAGAAGCGCTACCAGGATTTGAGGAAGAACATCAAGGCCGGCAAGGTTTTCGAGAAAGACCAGGTCGTGACCTGGAGATGCCTTAACTGCGGTTATCTGCACGTAGGAAACGAGGCGCCGGAGGAATGTCCCGCCTGCGCCCATCCGCAGGGGCACTTTGAGCTTCTCGCCGAAAACTGGTGATCCGGAATTCACACCGTGGATTCCGAAAAAAAGAAAGGAGATAAAGATGGCTACTGAAAAGCTTCAGGTCTATAAGTGTGAAATTTGCGGAAACATCGTCGAGGTTTACCATACGGGGGTCGGGGAACTGGTCTGCTGCAACCAACCCATGGTGCTCCAGAACGAACACACCGCCGACCAGGGGAAAGAAAAACACGTTCCTGTCATCGAGAAGACCGAACACGGCATCCTGGTGAAGGTCGGGAGCGTTCCCCATCCCATGGAGGAGAAACACTATATCGAGTGGATCGAGGTCGTTGCCGACGGCAAGGCCTACACGGCCTTTTTAAAGCCGGGAGATGCCCCTGAGGCGGTCTTCTGCATCGACGCCGAGAAGATCACGGCCAGGGAATACTGCAACGTCCACGGGCACTGGAAGGGGTAAAAATCCATTCAGAGTTCAGAGGACATCCGGAGGCCCGGCGGCAGTTTGCGCCGGGCTTCCTGTTTTTTCCAGATTTAAGAACATTTCTTTGCTTTCCCTTGCGGGATGAGCGGCCTCCCAAAAATCGGGAATAGGGAAGAGGGGAGAGGGAACAGGGAAGGAAAGAAACGGCACGTGCTTTTTTTCTCTTCACTTCCCAATTCTCGATTCT
>JAFGWO010000257.1 GCA_016937135.1 Pseudomonadota bacterium | reverse complement strand
GCGCAACGGAAAGGGAAAAACGTCGTTTTCCCTTTCCTCACGGATCCATGATTTACCACCCGAGTCATGGATCCGGGCGGCCCGTATCTGGGCCGCTTTGATGGCTTTTCGCCAAGCCATCACCTTTGACAGGGTCGCCAAAAGTCCGTGCGGGACTTTTCGCTTCCCGGAAAGGGAAAAACGTCGTTTTCCCTTTCCTCACGGATCCATAATTCATCACCCGAGTCATGGATCCGGGCGGCCCGTGTCTGGGCCGCTTTGATGGCTTTTCGCCAAGCCATCACCTTTGACAGGGTCGCCAAAAGTCCGTGCGGGACTTAACGCTTCCCGGAAAGGGAAAAACGTCGTTTTCCCTTTCCTCACGGATCCATAATTCATCACCCAACTCATGGATCCGGGCGGCCCGTATCTGGGCCGCTTTGATGGCTTTTCGCGAAGCCATCACCTTTGGTTCTCAAGGAGGAAAACAGATGAAACGGTTTAAATGGTCGCTGTTGCTGGGGGCTCTCCTGCTTACGGGCTCCGTCCTGCTCTATGCCCTGCACCTGGCCGTTTTCAGGGATCCCAGGGGCACCTTTTTCGAAGGGCTGGCAAGCCTTGCCTTTGCTCCCTTTGAAACCCTGATCGTTACCCTCATTATCACCGAGATCCTGGTTTCCATGAGCCAGCGGGCCAAGATGAAAAAACTCAACATGGTCATCGGGGCGTTCTTCAGCGAGCTGGGGACAGGGCTTTTAAGGCTCCTGTTCTTCGCCGATCCGGAAGGCGGCAAGCTTCACGGGATGGTGGAAATGTCCCGCGACCTCTCCCCCGGAGAATTAAAAACCCTTCTGAAAAACCTGTCGGAGCACCCCTTCAGGGTGAAAATGGAAAAAGAGGACCTTCCCGCCCTGAGGGATATGCTCGTTTCCAGGCGCGATTTTCTGGTCCGGCTCCTTGAAAACCCTAATCTTCTGGAAAACGAGAATTTCACTGACGTCCTCTGGGCAGTCTTCCACACCACTGAGGAGCTGGGTGCCAGGAAAAATCTCGAATCACTTCCCGACTCGGACCTTGCCCACATCATGGGGGATCTGAGCCGCGCCTACCGCAAGCTCTTCTCCGAATGGGTCCGCTACATGGAGCACCTGCGCGACAACTACCCGTTCCTCTTTTCCTTCGCGATGAGGACCAACCCCATGGAGCCGGAGGACCGTGTGGAGGTGGTTTAGGGAAAGGGAGAAGGAGGAAGGGAGGAGAGGGCGAGAGGGGCGACTTGACGACGGAACGACTGAACGAAGAAACGACTGAGCGACTGGACGAGGGGGCGAAGGGACTAAGGGACGAAGCCATTGCGAGGCATGGCCTTTTTCTTCGTCATTGCGAGGCCGATCCTGAGCTGCGGCAATCTTGGGTAGAACCAAATCTGGCCTCACGCCCCTCGACGAGATCAGGACCTTCGGCCCGCTCGTGGCACCCGGGCGTGACTCGCTTATGCCGCAAAGCTCGCAAAGAAGAACGGATAATCCAGCTTTAACCCGGGGTTCCAGGACTTCTTGGCGTTCTTTGCGGCTTGAGTGAGTCCCGCTGCCAGGCGGGGCGAACGGGCGTGAAACATCCCAGGGCCTTGCGCTAGAACGCCGAAAGGCAGCCTCACGCTCGCTCGTTTCCCTCGCTAAAGCCGCAAAGCTCGCAAAGGAGAACCAAACCGGAAATAGGGTCAACCCTGTTTTCAGCCTTTCTTGGCGTCCTCTGCGATCTCGAGCGACCGGCCATGAGGAGCGGGCGTGAGACATTCGGGCTTTTGCGCGAAAACGCCAAAAGGCATTCACACTCCGAGCATTCAGAAAACCGTAAGAAAGGGAAAAACTTTTCTTTTGAACTTTGAGCTCTCGCCTCTGAACCGATTTCTTCAAAATATTTCATGCCGGACACCAGACATCAGAATGCCTCTTCACACATGCACTCTGATTCTGGACCCACAAAACGAACTTTCTGAACTCCGGAATATTTTTCGACGGAAATCATCACAAAGGGCTCCGTTACCACGGTGGCGTGCAGCGAATCCCTGGCAGGTTCCGTGATGAGGAGCCTCACCTCGAGCTCGTCGCCTTTCCGAAGGACCTGGGCAACATCCACCGAATAGCCGCTTGTGGGACGCACGCCGAGGGAAAAGAACAGGATCACATCCCTGTCAAAGTCCACTTCCGGGACGACGGGAGCGGGGATCCGGTTCCCGTGGAGTCCCCGATAGAATTCTTCGAACCGGCCCTCATCCCGAAAAACTTCGCAATGGCCATCCCTTTGCCCGGTCCCTCCAAAAAACCCGGTTTCAATCCTCCTGAAGGTCTGACTGCTCATGTGTGCATCACAGGCTCCCCCGATCAGGATCTGGGTAAGCAGGACAATCACGACGAACGCTTTCCCCGCCCATCCGGATTCCATCTGTCCCTCTTGTTCCTCGACCCCGCACACTCCAGCAGACCACCTTATGCGCAGGATGCCGGCCGATTATGGATCCGTGAATCCATTGGTGACCATAAAATCCACCTCCGGCGAATCCTGACCCGCGAGAACGGAAACCGGGTCGGGATTAAAACCGCAGGCGTCCTCGATATCGCAGATCGATCCGTCCCCATCCCGGTCGGTCCCTGCGACGATATAGTAGGTTCCGGGAGATAGAGAGGACATTGCGTAGACGTAATTGGATGAAGAATCGGTCTTAACAGCATCCAGAGCTTCAATGGAGGCTGGAATTTTGAAACCGGCTTCGTCCACTGCCGCCACAAAGACTGGCCCCACATCCCCCTGAGCCTGGGAAACCGGGACGATCATCGTCACCTGAACCGAGGCCGTCGGTTCCCCAAGGTCGGCATCCGACTGGATCTCGAAAGTCGTGTTATAGGTCCCCGGAGCCAGAGAGGAACGATCTACCCGGACCTCCATCTGAAAAGGTGCAGCGCCGGCAACCGGCGAAACCGACAACCAGGACGCCTCTTCGCTCACCCCCGTAATATTGAGGGTCCCGGTTCCCGTATTGGAGACCAACATTGAATGGGAGGTTATGTAGCTCGTAAAATCGAGCTCCGTCGATGAAATGGCAAGGATGGATCCGGGCTGCGGGGCTCCCGACGCAAGGGAACCGGCTGCCATGACAGCGGCCTCGGCGTCGATCAGGCCATGGCCGAAATACTTATCCCTGCCGGCAACCCCCAGGTCCCGGGTGATTGGCCGTGTTGTGAGAGGATGGG
>JAFGWO010000256.1 GCA_016937135.1 Pseudomonadota bacterium | reverse complement strand
CAACCTCTTTTCCTCCTACGGGGTCAGCAGGGACAGAATCCGCCTCGAGCTGGACATCGAAAGGACCGAGGTCGTGGTGGATACCGCCATCCCTTGCGGCCTGATCATCAACGAACTCGTCACCAACGCCCTCAAGCATGCGTTTCCAAATGGACGGGAAGGCTCCATCAAGGTGACGTTCAAAAGGAAAAAATCTGACGGTTATCTTCTCGAAGTCAAAGACGACGGGGTTGGCCTTTCCCGGGATCTGGATGTCTGCAGGGCCGGTTCATTGGGTCTTCAGCTTGTGGTGATCCTCCTTGAACAGCTCAAGGGCAAACTGAAAATTGACTCCAGGGGCGGCGCGACCTTCCGGATGGAATTTGACGAGTATTTTGAGGCCGGGGCCATGCTCTATTAGGAATAGTTTTTGCAGCAAATTTTTTTGTGAAAAAGGTTGTGATGGAGTCTCTGGCGGGGGTTGGGGGTCAGGTTCATTTGCCGCCTGAAGGGGCCAGACAGGAGCACCCGTGATTCAGGAAAACGAAATCAGCACCATGCTGATCGGTCTTGGAATAGTCATTTACATCCTTCTTAATTTCGGTCGCATCTCGCGGATTCCCTTTTCAAAACTCCTTCAAACCTCCTTCCTTTTTCTCTGGGCGGGCTACATACTCACGGTGGCGGAAGGGTTCTTTCTGAGTGGATTCCTGAACCTGCTGGAGCACGCCTGCTATGCCTCCAGCTCCGTCTTTGCCGCCTTGTGGTGCTGCCGGGTTTTTCCGGGCATCAGGAAAACCTGATGGACCGGTTAGTCACCCTCTTCGATCTCGTTGCCCTGTTTGCCTCCTCCTCGGCCCTTTTTATCCTTTGCCTGGGACGCAAAAGAGCCCCTTTCCGCGGGACCTGGAGTTTATTTTTCGTCATCCTGGTCCTGACAATTCTGCACGATGGAAGCAATTTCCTGGAATGGGCGGGAATAACGGCCATTCTGGACCCTGCGGTAGACCGGGTCGAGATCCTGACCGTGGTTCTCTGGGGTTTCCTTTTCTATATTTTTGTCCAGCGTTTGACCGAAAGGGACCTTCGCCGGAGCGAGGAACGATACCGTCGGCTTTTCGAGGCCGGGAGCGATATGATCATCGCTTTTGAAGTGGGGGAAGATAATCTGCCCGGGAGGATCGTTGAGGTCAACGAGATTGCCGGCAGCCGGCTGGGATATGGTAAGGAAGAGTTCCTCAAAATGGCCTTTAAGGATCTTAACGACCCTGGAAGCCCCTGGGATATGCACAGTATCCTGATATCCCGGGAGGGGGGGCACGCCCCCGTTTTCGAGGGTGTTTTCCGGACGAAAGAGGGGTCAAAAATCCCCGTTGAAATTAATTCCTGCTTTTTTGAACTTTCCGGAAAACAGGTTGTTCTTTTTATCTCCAGGGACATCACCGAAAGGATTGAGCAAGAACGCCTGTTAAGGGAGGTTCGGGAACTTGATGCCAAGATCCTCGACAGTTCCCCGGTCTCCTATTTGGTTGGCGACAGGGAGGGGAGGATCTCAAGGGTCTCCCGGGCTTTTAAAACTGTATCGGGCCTGGATCCGGAAGCCGTGGTGGGCAAAACCCCGGAGGATTTTATGCCGGAGGGGGAACAGCTGGATGCCCTCAAAGAGAGGATCAGAAGGGTTTTGGAAAAAGGTGTGGCAGTCGGGCCGACAGAGACCCCGATGCCCACCTCGAAGCCCGGCTGGGTTCGCGAGACCATCCTTCCATTATTTAACCCCGACGGCATTGTAACCAACACACTGTCGGTTCTCGAGAACATTACGGTAGAAGTCGAAACACAGAAAAGTCTCCAGGAGATCACCCAGCTTGATGAGAAGATCCTTTTCGCCTCCCCTGTGGCCTTTGTCCTCCACGATGAGCAAAAGAGGATAATCAAGGTGAGCCGGGCCTACCAGGAGGTGAGTGGATACCCGCCTGAACAGGTTATGGGGAAGACCCTGGAGGAGTTCATGCCCGAGGGACCCCAGAGGGCCAAAATTCTTGAAAACATTCAAAAGGCCATGGATTCCGGGGAGCAGGTTGGTCCTCAGGAGATCGAATCCACCATCCCGGGCCTTTTCCTCAAGGAGACCGTCATCCCCGTTTTCGGCCAGGATGGCCGGGTAGTCAACATCCTGAGCGTCCTGGAAAATATCACCGAAAGAAAAAAGGAAGCCGATCAGCGGAAGAAAAGCGAGGAGAAATACCGGATGCTCTTTGAAACAATACAGGAAGGCGTTGCCCTGCAAGGGGTGGTTGATGACGGGGGCCCCGGTAATTTTATTCAGGCAAATCCCGCTTTCCACCGCTTATTCGGGTACGACACGGAGGAATTATGCAGTTTGTCCCCCATGGACATTTCCCACGATGTCACCGAAGGGGAAGGCGGGGAGAGAGAGTCAAAGATCAGAGATCTCTGCGGAATTTATCTTGAGAGGGGTTTTTTCACCAAAACAGGGAGGGAATTGATCTGCGAGATGAGGACCGATCTTGCCGACATCGGTGGGGAGAAATTTTTTGTTTCCATTTTCCATGATGTCACCCAGCGTGTCCACGCCGAGAGGATGATAAGAAGTTCGCTGCGCGAAAAGGAGGTTCTCCTTAAGGAGATCCATCACAGGGTCAAGAACAACCTTCAGGTGATATCGGGCCTTTTAAATCTGCAGTCCTATTTCATCGATGATCCGGGCGTGAAAGCCATTTACCGGGATGGTCAGAACCGGATCCAGGCCATGTCGATGATCCACGAGGAGCTTTACCAGAGAGAGGATCTTTCCTTTATAAGCATTCATCATTATCTCAGGGATCTGTCTCAGACCTTGCTGGCTTCCTATTTAATGGAAAAAGACCAGATCCGGCTCCTCCTCGATCTCGAGGAGGTGGATGTCGTGCTGGACACGGCCGTTCCATGCGGGTTGATCGTCAACGAACTGATATCCAATTCGTTAAAGCATGCCTTTCCTGGTGGCCGGAGGGGCGCGATTCAGGTACACTTCACAAGGTCCGGGAGCAACAGGTTCACCCTCTCGGTTTCCGACGACGGCGTAGGGCTTCCCCCGGATTTCGACCCCGCCTGTGCCAGATCCATGGGCATTCAGCTTGTCCGGATCCTCTCCGAGCAGCTGGGCGGGGAACTGAAATTTTTTTCCGAAGGCGGGTCCTCCTTCAGAGTGGAATTTAACGAATACGGAGAAGGCTGAAGGATCCCCTTCCGGCCGCGGTCATCTCCGGCTGGTCTTTATCCCACGTGATAAAAATAGAGAATCTTACAAAAGCCTACGGTGACCACGTCCTTTTTGAGGGTGCGACCCTCAGTTTCGGCAAGGGGGAAAGGGTGGGGCTGGTTGGTCGTAACGGCCATGGAAAAACCACCCTCCTGAGATTGATCATGGGCCAGGAAAGCCCGGATCAGGGCCGGGTCAGCGTGCCCAGGGGATACCGTATCGGTTACCTGACCCAGGAGCTTGCGTTCTCGAAACCAACCATCCTGGAAGAAGTGTCCGCAGGGCTCAAAACGGACCAGGTTTACCGGGCGGAAAAGGTCCTTTCAGGGCTCGGTTTTTCTCCCGGGGACCTGGAACGCCCCCCCCAATCCTTTTCGGGCGGATTCCAGGTAAGGCTCAACCTCGCCAGGCTTCTGGTCTCCGATTCCGATCTTCTCCTTCTCGACGAGCCCACCAATTTCCTTGATGTGGTTTCCATCCGGTGGCTGGAGAAGTTTTTCCTCTCCTGGAAGGGGGAACTTCTCCTGGTGACCCACGACCGGAGCTTCATGGACACCGTGACGACCCACATAATGGGCATCCACCGGGGCCGGATCCGGAAAATTTCAGGAAATACGGGGAAATATTACGCCCAGATAAGACAGGAGGAGGAGGTCCACGAACGGTCGAGGATCAATATCGAGCGCAAAAGACGCCAGACGGAAGATTTTATCAGGAAATTCCGGGCCAAGGCCCGTCTTGTCGGCCTCGTCCAGTCCCGCATCAGGTCCCTGGAAAAGCAGAAGGTCCCCGAAAGACTCCAGTCCATCCGTTCCCTCGATTTTTCCTTCACCGCGTCCCCGTTTCAGGCCAGGATCCTGATGGAGGCAAAGCATCTCATGTTCCGGTGGCCGGGAAGCGACATCGACCTGTTCAACCTGGCGCATCTGACGGTGGCGGCGGGAGACCGCATTGCCGTCGTGGGTCCCAACGGGAAGGGGAAAACGACCCTTTTGAGGATTCTTGCGGGGGAGTTAAAACCCCAATCCGGGGAAAGAAAGGTCCATGAAAAAACCAGAATCGGTTTTTTCGGCCAGACAAACGTGGAGCGCCTTGAAAAAAACCGGACGGTGGCCGAAGAGCTTACGGAGGCGGATCCGGATCATTCCCCTCAGAAAGCCAGGTCCGTTGCCGGTACGATGATGTTCGAGGGCGACGCGGCTCTGAAAAAGATCGGGGTGTTGTCCGGGGGGGAGAAAAGCCGGGTCCTCCTCGGCCACCTTCTCCTCGAACCTCACAACCTCCTCCTTCTGGATGAACCCACGAACCACCTGGACATGGACGCGGCGGAGGCCCTTCTCGAGGCTCTGGAGGATTTCGAAGGAGCGGTGGTGATCGTCACCCATAACGAGATGTTCCTCCATCGATTGGCGGAAAAACTGGTGGTGTTTGACAAGGGACGGGTCTTCCTTTTCGATGGTCCGTATGGCCGGTTTCTGGAAGAGGAGGGCTGGGCTGATGAAAGGGATGCGGGGGAAAAGCCTGCCGGGAGAGAGGTTCTAAAAGCCGACGGTGGGGTAAAGCCCCCCTCTGGAGGTCTTTCCAGGCAGGAAAAGGCCCGCCTGGTGCAGGAAAGATCCAGGGAGCTGACCCCACTGCGCGACCGGTGCTCCCATCTCGAGAAGAGGATCGCCGACCTCGAAAAAAGGATCCACGAGGTTAACGGGCTTCTGATCAAGGCATCCGGCGACAAAAACGCGAAGAAAATAGAGGAATTATCCATGGAGCTTCATGGGCTCAATGTGGAGGTCGAGGATTGTTACGAAGGGCTTGTGGAGACATCGGGGGCCCTTGAAAGGGTCAAAAAGAAATGGGAGGTCCAGACAGGTGACGGACAGGATCGCAATGGATCGTGACGGGAGAAAGGCCATCCTGAGGGAGGGGAAGGCATTACGGATCGTTGTCCTGGACGGCCACACAGCCAACCCCGGCGACCTTTCCTGGGATGCCCTTCAGGAGTTTGGTTCTAGCCGCGTCTATGACAGGACCCCAAAGGACAAGGTCCGGGAAAGGGCCGAGGGGGCCGATATACTTTTAACCAACAAGGTGATCCTCAACGAGGATCTCATGGACGTTCTGCCGGCCTTGAGGTATATCGGTGTTCTGGCGACGGGGTATAACGTGGTGGACACCGCGGCGGCGGCCTCCCGGGGGATAATCGTCACCAATATCCCCGAATACAGCACCGCCTCCGTAGCGCAGCTGACCTTTGCCCTCCTTCTGGAACTCGCAAGGGGGCCGGGGCTCCACGCGAGGGCGGTCAGGGAGGGGAAATGGTCTGCCTCCCCCGACTTTTCCTTTCACCTTATCCCTCAGAGGGAATTATCGGGTTTGACCTTCGGGATCGTGGGGTTTGGCCGTATCGGAAAAGCCGTGGCCGAACTGGCCCTTGCCTTCGGGATGGATGTACTTGTCGCCACCAGGAAGCCGGGAGAGGAGAAAAGGGTTACTTTCGTGGAACCTGACGTCCTGTTCAGCCAGGGGGATGTGGTGAGTCTCCACTGCCCCCTGACACCCCGGACCGAAAAGATGGTGGATGAGAGGCGCCTCGGGCTCATGAAGCCTTCCTCTTTTCTGATCAACACTGCGCGCGGGCCGTTGATCGACGAAAATGCCCTGGCGCGGGCCCTCAACGAGGGCAGGATCGCCGGGGCGGCCCTGGACGTTCTTTCATCGGAGCCTCCTCCGGCCGGTCATCCCCTGCTGTCCGCGAGAAACTGCGTCATAACCCCCCATCTGGCGTGGGCGACTCTCGCGGCAAGAAAACGGCTTGTCGAAACAGCGATCGCCAACATAAGGGCCTGGGTGGAGGGAAACCCGGTGAATGTGGTCAACCAGACAGAAAAAAGTGGAAGGTAGAAAGTTGAAAGGGAAAGGAAAGTCTTTTCCTGTCACTTTCCACTTGTTACCTGTTACTTACATTGAGGAGCATTCCATGAGCAGGCAGACACCGATTGTCGATCTTCGAAGCGATACCGTGACCAGACCGACTGCCGAAATGAGACAGGCCATGGCCGAGGCGCCGGTTGGAGACGATGTCTACGGGGAAGATCCCACCACGCTGCGCCTGGAGGAGATGGCCGCCGACATCCTCGGGTTCGAGGCATCCCTTTTCGTGCCATCGGGGACCATGGGAAACCAGATCGCCCTGGCGGTCCACACAAGGCCGGGGGAGGAAGTCATCTGCGATTCCCAGAGTCACATCATCCACTATGAGATGGCCGCCATGGCAGCCCTCTCGGGGCTTCTCCCAAGGGTCATCCAGGCCGAAAAGGTATTCCCGACCGCCCGGCAGGTAAAAGAGGCCATCGCCCCGGACATTTCCTATGTGTCCCGGACTGGACTTGTGTCCCTTGAAAATACCCACACCAGGGGGGGCGGGGCCGTGATGCCCCTCCTCTGGCAGAGGCAGGTCCAGGAGGCCGCCCATGAGAAGGGGATTCCGGTTCACCTGGACGGGGCCAGGATCTTCAACGCCGCCGCCGCCCTTGGGGTTGAAGCGAAGGAGATCGCTAAAGACT
>JAFGWO010000255.1 GCA_016937135.1 Pseudomonadota bacterium | reverse complement strand
TTTCAATGGGCTCGCAGGCCGCGACCGCCGCCAGGGCATTTTCGACAAAATGGGAGCCCGAAGCCCTCAACCGGATGCTGCCTGATCCTCTGGGAGTCCTGAGGACAAAGGAGGTCGTCGGGCCTTCCCGGGATATTTCCCCGGCGCTCACCGCCCCGTGCCCGAGGCCGTAGGTGATCACGGGGCATGGGGCCTTTTCCTCATAAGGGACCTGGAGGGGATCATCGGCGTTAAGGGCGAACCAGCCATCCGGCCGCAGGCCTTCCAGAACAGACATCTTTTCCCGGATCAGGACCTCCGGGGACCCGAACCCCTCGAGATGGGCCCATCCGAGCCTTGTTGCCACAGCGGCGTCAGGGGCCATTATTCCGGTCAGCCGACGGATCTCTCCCGGGGCGTTGGCCCCGATCTCGAGGACGGCGAACCGGTGGCGGTCGTCCATCTCCATGAGGGAAAGGGGAAGGCCTATTTCGTTGTTGAAATTGCCGGGGTTTTTAAGGCAAGGACCCACGCTCGAAAGGAGGGAGAAGATCATCTCCTTGGTGGTGGTTTTTCCGACGCTTCCCGCAACGGCGATCACCGTCGCCCTGTGCTTTTTCCTCCAGAAAGAGGCCAGATCCCCCAGGGCTTTTGTGGTGTCCTCGACCAGGAGAAGGGGGACAGGAGCCAGTTTGGCGGACGGCAGGGAGGCGCCCCGCTCCACCACGGCCATGGCGGCCCCTTTTTTCCAGGCCTCACGGATAAACTCGTGGCCGTCGAACACCTTTCCTTTCAGGGCAAAGAAGACCTCGCCGCGCCTGGTCGTCCGGCTGTCGATGGAAAGACCGGTAAAGAACCCGGCCCCGTCGGCCGCGGACAAAAGGGCGCCTTTCGTCCCCTCCAGGATGTCGGCAAGCCTGTACCGGATCAACTTTGAGCCTCCAGGTTTCTTTTTATGGCCTTTTTCAGTTCGTCCACGTCGGAAAAGGGGAGGATCCTCTCCCCTATGATCTGATAGTTCTCGTGACCCTTCCCCGCCAGGAGCAGCGTATCCCCCGGTCTGGCCTCCCTGACCGCCGAATCGATGGCTTCCCTGCGGTCGATGATCCGGGCAAGCTTCTTTTGGCCGTTTCCGGGGATGTTCACGATTTCATCGATGATCTTTTCGGGATCCTCTCCCCTGGGGTTATCCGAGGTGACGATGGCCAGATCCGCCAACCGGGCCGCCGCCTCCCCCATCATGGGCCTTTTGCTCCGATCCCTGTCCCCCCCGCAGCCGAAAACCAGGAGGAGCCGTCCGGGCGTTATCCTGCGGGCGTTCATGAGAAGGTTCTCCAGGGCGTCGGGGGTGTGGGCATAATCCACAACCGCGGTCCACGGCTGTCCTCCGTCCACCCTCTCAAATCTTCCGGGAACGCGGTCTACCCGGGACAGCCCTTCTCCGATGACCCCGGCTTCCACCCCCAGGAAACCGCAGGCCCCGGCCGCCGCCATGATGTTGTAAACGTTAAACAAACCCGGGAGGGGTGTGCTCACGGGAATTTCGCCCCAGGGGGTATCCATCAGGAATCTGCTGCCCCATTCCCCGGACTCGATTTGGCCGCGGGGCCGGATATCTCCGGCCTCCATCCCGAAAGTCAGGATGTCGCCGCCTGTTTCCCCGGCCAGACGTCTCCCGTAGGGATCGTCCCGGTTGATCACCTTGCCCTGGACCTGTCCGCTTTTGAAAAGAGCGGCTTTCGCCTCGTAGTAGCTTTCCATGTCCCGGTGAAAATCCAGGTGGTCGCGGGTCAGGTTCGTAAACACCCCTGCCTTCATGAGCAGGCCGGCCACCCTTTCAAGGACAATGGCGTGGGAACTCACCTCCATGATGCACGACCGGCATCCGGCCTGAACCATCCCGTCGAGCATGGCGTAAAGGTCGCAGGATTCAGGAGTGGTCCTGGCCGCGCTGATGATCTGCCCCCCGACGAGGTATTGCACCGTCCCGATCAGGCCGGCCTTTTTCCCCGACGCTTCCAGGACCCCGTGCATCAGATAGGAGCTGGTGGTCTTCCCGTTGGTCCCGGTTATGCCGACGACCTCCAGGCGGGTGTCCGGTTTGTGAAAGAAATTCCGGCAGGCAAGGGCCAGGGCTTTCCGGACGTTTTCGGCGACAACCCATGTCCCGCCCGCAAACCGCGGGGTCCCGGTGGGGACCAGGAAGGCGTGGGCGCCCCTTGCCGCCGCTTCCCCGATAAAGCGCGTCCCGTCGAAATGCTCTCCAGGCACAGCCGCGAAGAGATTCCCCGGGCCTGCGCGCCTCGAATCGTACCGGATGCCGGATATCTCCAGCGACGGATCCCCGTCGATGCAAAGTCCATGGATATCCTTGAAGATCCCGGAAAGGTTCAACTCTCGCCCCTTGGCTGGAGACTAAGGGAAACGGGTCCTCCCATGCCGTCTCCCGGCATCGGAACCTGTTCCACAACCACTCCTGTTCCCTTGACCTTTACCCTTGAGTCGGTTTCGGCCAGCCTGCCCAGGGCCTCCCGGAGGGTCAGCCCCCTGAGGTCGGGCATAACGGTCTCTTGTGCGACGCTTACCTTCCTCACCCCATCGACGCGGGCTATCCTCGGCTCTGCCGCTGGAGAAACCGGGACCTTATCCCGGTAGGAGGGGGCCGGGGAAACGTTAAGGTATTTGAGGGTCTTGACCACCATATCCTTCCAGATGGGGGCGGCCACGGTCCCCCCGTAGATCTTTTTCCGGGGCTCATCCACCACCACGATAGCGGTGATCAGGGGATCGGCGGCGGGCACAAAACCCGCGAAAGAGGCGATATATTTTTCCTTCGAATACTGGCCGCGGGAGTTCTCGAATTTCTGGGCCGTTCCCGTTTTTCCCGCCACATCGTATCCAAGGATGGCAGCGTTCTCACCCGACCCTCCCGAGCGGGTCACCGCCTCCATCATTTTCGCCACCGTCCGTGCGGTCTCCCGGGACACGACCCGCCCCTGAATCGTCGGCCTGTTGTGCATTATCACCTCTCCCGAGGGGGACATGATCTTTTCAACCAGGAAAGGCCTGAGGCGCTCGCCCCCCGTTGCGATCGTATTCACGGCGTTGACCATCTGGAGAGGGGTGACTCCAAGGCCCTGCCCGAAGGCGATATTGGCAAGATCGACCCTGGTCCATCCCTTTGCCTCGCGCAAAATCCCCCGCGCTTCCCCGGGGAGAAGGACTCCCGTTTCCCGTCCGAATCCAAAGGCCCGGGTGTATTTCCCCAGGGTCTCCTTCCCCAGTTCGAGGCCCACCTTGGTGGCCCCGATGTTGCTCGACTTGCTGATGATCCCGGAAAGGGTCAGCCACCCGTGGGGCACATGGTCGTTGATATGGGCATCGGCGACCTGGAATCGCCCGTTCTCGCAGAACAGGATGTCCATGTCGTCAAAGACCTTCTCTTCCAGAGCCGCCGCGATGGTGACAACCTTGAAGGTCGAGCCTGGTTCGTAAACGTAATGGATGGCCTTGTTCTGATAGAACCTCCGGTCGAACCTGCTGAAATCATTGGGGTTAAACGCGGGATAATTGGCCATGGCCAGGATCCGTCCGGTCCGGGACTCGAGGATAACCGCGGCCCCGGCGGAGGCGCCGATGGCCGAACACCCCTCCCGCAGGCTCTGTTCCACGAAAAACTGAATATTCCTATCCAGGGTCAACTGCACCGTTGCCCCCGTTTCGGGGGCCTTCTCCCAGGAGGAAACCGGGGTCATCCGGGCCCCCCTGGCGTCGAGATCAAACACTCTCAGGCCATCCCCCCCGCGCAGGAATTCCTCCAGGGAGTTCTCGAGGCCCTCTAACCCCTTGTCCGTGCCGACGAACCCGAGGACGCTTCCGGCGAGTTCCTTGTTGGGGTAGTACCTCCTCGACTCCATCCTGAGACCCACCCCTTCGATCCCCATCTCCCGGACTTTTCTGGCGGCCTCGGGCTCCACCATCCGGCAAAGCCAGACAAATCCGCGCCCCTTTTCCAGCCGCTCGTAAAGGGTCTTCGAACTGATCCCGAGAACCCGCGACAGATCCCGTGCCGCTCCCTTCTTGTCCCTGACCTTTTCCCTCTCGGCATAGACGGAAGGCACCGGGACGCTGACTGCCAGGGGCTGGCCGTTCGCGTCGATGATGGCCCCCCTTTTGGGGGCGACCCTCTCCACCATCTGGCTTTGCCGTTCGGCGCGGCGTGCCAGATCCTCCTGCTGCTGGACCTGGAGATTAAAAGCCTTCGCCGCGGGAAGGAGGAGGAGAAGGGGCACGAGCGCCCCCAGAAAACGGATCCGTGCCCGCACAACGGCATCCCATCTGGCCTGATGTCCCCGTTTTCCCGTCACGGAAGCTTCCTTATCTGCCCTTGTTCCGGATCCGTCAGTCCAAGCCTGCCGCGGGCGATCTTCTCGATCCTTTCAGGGCTCTCTAACATCGCCTTTTCAATCTCGAGTTCCTTCTGGAGGTGAAGGTACCGCGACTCGAGTTCCTCGAGCTGCGTGACCTCATAGCCCACATTGATGAAGGCCACCCTCCTCCAGATGGTTACGAAAACAGCGCTTCCCGCGAGGAGCATGATGACCAGGGCAAAGAAAAAGTCCCTCAGTCCTCCGCGCAGCGCAGCCATTTCCTTCCTTTGCACTTTTGCCCCCGCAGCGATTTCCATGGGCCTTACCGGGACGCCTCCTTCTTTTCAAAAATCCTCAGTTTCCCGCTCCGGCTTCTGGGATTGGTTTCCTTTTCCCGCTCGGAGGGAATCACCGGCGTCCTGGTGACCACCCGACCCAGACTCTGAAGCCCGCACACGCACATGGGGAGGGAACGGGGGCACCGGCACGGATTCTCGGCCTCCCGAAATCCCCGCTTGACGATCCGGTCTTCCAGGGAATGGAAGCTGATCACGGCCATCCTGCCTCCCGGGTTGAGCCGCTCGATGCCTTTGACAACGCCTTTTTCAATGGCTTCAAGTTCGCCGTTGACCTGGATGCGAAGGGCCTGGAATGTCCTGGTCGCGGGGTGGATATTCCGGACCTTTGCCATCCCCGGCACCGCCGCCACCATTTCCGCAAGCCGCCCTGTCGTCATGATGGGCTCTCTCTTTCTCTCCCTGACGATGGCCGCCGCAATGTCCCGGGCCCGCTTCTCCTCGCCGAACCTGAAGAGGATGCGGGCCAGATCCCCGGCGCTCCAGTTATTGACGATCTCCCAGGCCGGCTGTCCCCCTGAAGGATCCATTCTCATATCGAGGGGACCGTTGCGGAGAAAGGAGAACCCCCTTTCCGGGAGGTCCAGATGCATCGAGGAAACCCCGAGGTCGAGGATTATGCCATCGACGCAGGCAACCTCGATGGAATCGAGGACCTCGTCCAGGTCGCGGAAGTTGCCATGGATCAGGGTTACCCGATCCCGGTATTTTTCGAGCCTTTCCCTGGCCGCCGCAAGGGCCGACGGGTCCCTGTCCATGCCTATGACCCTGGCCGATCGGCAGCTCGCCAGGATCGCTTCGCAATGCCCCCCGGCCCCGACGGTGCCGTCAAGGTAAACGCATCCCTCCCGGACCCGCAGGCCTTCGAGAATCTCCTCCACAAGGACCGGCACATGGGGTCCGATCGGCTCTTTCCCCGTCAAGAGAACCCCCCTGGTGCCTGTGCTGTAAACCGGCCTACAGCCCGAGATCCGCCAGTTCCGCCGAGATCCCGTCAAAATTCTCAACGGCCTTCTTCATCTCCTCATCCCACCTTCCCTGGCTCCAGATCTCGATCCGGTTTAACATCCCGGCCACGACAACCTGCCGGTCCAGATCGACAGCCTCCCGCAAGGAGGGGGGAATAAGTATCCTTCCCTGGCGATCAAGTTCGCACTCCGTAGCCCCGGAGTAAAAATAACGGAGGAAACTCTGGATGTTGCTTTTGACATTGGACAGCATGGACGTTCGGGATTCGATAAGGGACCACTGATCGGGGGTGTACCCCACCAGGCAAAGAGGAAAGTTGGTGATGACAAGCCTTCCGTCGTGCTCCTGGGCGATGGTTTCCCGGAATTTGGACGGAATGCTCAGGCGGCCCTTTTCATCAAGGGAATGCTGATGCCGACCCCTAAAAGCAACCTGATTCATGGCAATTTGCTCCCACTTTGTACCACTTTGTCCCACACTATATGTCCCAAGCCCCCCTTTGTCAAGGAAACAAAAAGGTTTTCAGATAGTTACAAGGGAACTGATGACGGCTTACGGGGGATGGGAAAGGGTCATGAGGGACCGGTTGAAAGACGCCGTTTTAAGCCCGGGACCCCGTGGACCTGACGGGGTGGGAAGGGGTGGGGAAGGGCCGACGGGGCGAGGAGGCGAAAGGGCGAGGGGGCGAAAGGGCGTGAGGGCGTGGCAGCGTAAAGAGTAGGTGTGTAAGGGCGTAAAGGGTAAGGGCGCCGCGTAGAACGTGGATATTCACTCTCGGGACTCCGGCCTCTGGACTCCGGCCTCTGGACTCTGGACTCTGGCCGCTGGACTCTGGACTCTGTTTGTTTCGTTTGACGTTTTTTAAACAGGTTGGCCCGGGGTCGAAAAATCGATCCCGGGCCAAAGGGGGTAGGAGGTTCCTGAGGAAGACAAGACCGGA
>JAFGWO010000254.1 GCA_016937135.1 Pseudomonadota bacterium | reverse complement strand
TCCGCATCCGGATCATTCCATGAAAAAAATCGCGGTCCTCATTTCCGGAAGCGGAACAAACCTCCAGGCCATCATCGACTCGGTGGAATCGGGGTTCCTTTCGGGAGTAAGCATCGCCGCCGTGATCAGCAACAGGGAGGACGCCTTCGGTCTGACCCGGGCCGAAAGACACGGCATCCCCACCGGGATTCTCAGGCACACGGGGTTTCCAACCCGGGAGGAATTTGAGGACAGGCTGATCAACACGCTGGAAGGCAATGGGGTCGACCTGATCGCTCTCGCCGGCTTTATGAGGGTTTTTACACCCCGTTTCGTCCGCCATTTTTCCCAACGCATCATGAACATCCACCCTGCCCTCCTGCCAAGCTTCCCGGGAACCCACGCCCAGGGGCGGGCTTTCGATTACGGTGTCCGGTTTTCCGGATGCACAACCCATTTTGTCGATGAGGGAACGGACACGGGACCTGTTATCCTCCAGGCTGTGGTCCCCGTCCTTCCGGATGACACCGAGCAAACCCTTTCAGAACGGATCCTCACAGAGGAGCACCGAATCTACCCCGAATCCATCCGGCTCTGGTCCCAGGGACGCCTGCGCCTGGAAGGGCGGAAAGTGGTGATCCTTCCGGCCCCCCGCAAAACCGATGAACCATAAAAATGCCTGCCGGCCATGACCTCGCCATAATCAGCACCCGTTTTCCCCTTCTGGCCCTGGGGGTTCTCCTGGCCAAAAAAGGCCGCAGGGTCCTCATCGTTGATTCCCTTCCCAAAATTCCGGGACCCGAGGAAGGGGAAGCCCGGGGATACTGTTTCCGCAGAAGACCGGTCCCACTGTTCGGCCTGGATGACAACGGAATCCTGAGGAAGTTGCTGGACGAGGTAGGCATTGGACGGATCCTTATCCATAAAACCTATACCCGCAATAAAGTCAGCTACCAGGTGGTCCTCCCGGGTAACAGGATCAGCGTCTTTCCCGCAAGGGATAAACTCATCCTTGAACTGGCCCGGGAGTTCCCGGATAAAATCGACACACTCAGGGACATTTACAGCCGCTGGGACACCATCGCTGACCGGTGGAACGCAAGCCAGAATGATCTGGCCCGGATGGAAAAGGGGTATTTCAACCTCCCCGGGATGACAGGGCTTTTCAGGGATTACATCCGTGCCTTGAAGGTCAAGGATCCGACCGTTGCCCTCGAACCGGGCCCGGAAAAGGATTTTTTTGATGTTCAGAACTCTTTACTCGGGGCCGGTTGGCAAAAATCGTCACTCCCTTCCCTTTCCCAGGCCCTGATCCACAATATCGGGAAGAGGGGCACGTTCCGGGATCCGGGCGGGACCGATGCCCTGAGAAACCTCTTTATCCAGCGCTTCCAGGAATACGGAGGGAAACTCATAGAAAACGCCGGGATCACAGGGTTTGAAAGGAACCCACAAGGGGGACTGGAGCTGCATCTTGGCGATGGAACAAAGGTAAAAACCCTCTATATGGCAACGACCGAAGGGATCTCATCGGGGATTCCGGGGCTCCCCCCCCGCCGGAATGAGGACTCGTCCCGGGACCGCCCCCTTTGCTATCCCCTCCGGTTTTTCATAGGGATGGACGAACGATACGTACCTGTGGGAATGGCCGACGACGTCCTGATAATGCCGGAGAAGGGCCTGGGCCCTTTAAGCAGGAGATCCCTGTATCTCGCGCTTAACCCGTCAGGTTCGAAAGACACTCCGAAAGGCAAAAGGGCCCTCACGGTGACAGCCCTCGTCACCGACAAGGAACTGGCCTCCTTTTCACCAAAGGCTGCCAGTGGGGTGAGGGAAGACCTGTTGCAGACACTAGAGGGCGTGATACCCTTCCTATCAGAGGGCATGGACTTTCTCCTGACCGATGCCAACACCGGCAAAGGGTCCACAATTCCCAGACCCGTTGGCGGCCCCCTGAACTCCTGGAGCCCCGGTATCCTCGGCAAGGCGGCGATCAGGACAGTCCTGAAGGGCAAAGCACTGCTCTTTTCCCCTGCCCCCTGGGAGCTTGGCCTGGAAGGGGAAGCGCTGGCGGCCATTTCCGCCGCGCGGCTCCTCCAACGAAAACTGGCGAGGGAGGGATGAGAGATGACGGAAGGCGCAAAGGATAATATCCGTTTGCCGGTAGTGGCGGATCGATTCTACCCTGGGGACGAAAAGACCCTGAGGCAGGAGGTCACCTCCCGCATCGGCACCAGCCGGGGATCGGAAACCGCGATCGGCGCAGTGCTGCCCCACGCGGGATATGTCTACTCGGGTGACATCGCTGGAAAGACGATCGCTGCCATAACCATCCCGAGGGTCGTCGTCATCCTGGGACCCAATCACACAAGGAGGGGCCCCGCCGTCTCGGTTTACCCCTCCGGGTTCTGGCGGATGCCCTTCGGGGATATTCCCGTCAACGAAGGGTTGGCCGGGGAACTTTTCGAGCACTGCGATCTCGCGGTCCCCGATGAAATGGCCCATCTGATGGAACATTCCATCGAAGTCCAGATCCCTTTCCTTTTCTATGGCGGGGATGGGGATCTCAGCATCCTCCCCATTACCATTTCGAGGCTCGACGACGCGGAGTGCCGCCTCGTGGGGAAGTGTCTGGCCGATATCATCTCCCGTCGTGATGAAAGGATCCTGATCGCGGCCAGTTCCGACATGACCCACTACGAGAGCCAGGAGTCCGCCAGGGCCAAGGATTCCGAAGCCCTCGCGAGGATCCTGAGCCTGGATCCGGAAGGACTGCTGCGGATCGTCAGGGATCGGCGCATATCCATGTGCGGGGTTATCCCCAGCGCCGTCATGCTTTACGCCTCCATCGCCCTCGGAGCCAGCCAGGCAAGACTGATACGCTACGGCACCTCGGGGGATGTGAGCGGGGATTATCAGCAGGTCGTCGGCTATGCCGGGGTGGTTGTGCAATGAGGGGAAAAACAAGGGTATGGGAGGGAAAGTCATCCCTTCATTTTAGTTAATTGATATTAAGCCCCGATCCCGGGAAGGCAAAAATTCCATATTCTCCGATTAGTTAAACCTGAAAGGAACGGTGATGCCCAACGAAATCCGAGTCCGTTTTGCCCCCAGCCCGACAGGCTATCTGCACATCGGAGGGGTCCGGACAGCCCTGTACAACTGGCTTTTCGCCCGGCAGAACGCGGGTAAATTCATCCTGCGGATTGAGGATACGGACCTTAACCGGTCAACCGCCGAAGCGATCCGGTGGATCCTCGACGGCCTGGATTGGATGGGCCTTGACTGGGACGAGGGCCCTTTCGTCCAGACGGAGCGCCTGGATCTTTACAACGAACATATCGACCGTCTTCTGGCCTCCGGCAAGGCCTACCGGTGTTTCTGCACCCCCGCGGAACTGGACGCCATGCGTAAAAAGGCCCTTGCCCAAAACCTTCCCTTAAAATACGACGGACGGTGCCGGAACCTGAAAGAAGGGGAGCGGTCCGGGGAGCACACCCTCCGCTTCAAGGCGCCCCAGGATGGTCAGATCGTTATCGATGACCTTATCAGGGGTTCTGTAACTTTCGATCAGACACAGATGGACGACCTCATCATCCGCAGGTCCGACGGGTCCCCGACCTACAACCTGACCGTTGTCGTGGATGACGCCCTCATGGGTGTCACTCATGTGATCCGGGGCGAAGACCACCTTTCCAACACGCCGCGCCAGGTCCAGCTTTACGAAGCCTTCGGCTATCTGGTCCCGAAATTCGGGCACATGTCCCTCATTCTGGGTCCAGACCGGGAGAAGCTCAGCAAACGGCATGGGGCCGCATCTATCTCGGAATTCATGGAGATGGGTTATCTGCCCGAAGCCCTGGTAAACTACCTGGTGAGGTTGGGATGGTCCCATGGGGACCAGGAGATCTTCAGTCTGGAAGAAGTCCTGGAACACTGGAGGCTGGAGGATGTGGGGAAATCGCCAGCGGTTTTTGACCACCAGAAGCTGGAGTGGCTCAACGGCCAGTGGATGAAACGGGTCCCCTCCGGGGAGATCGCACGGCGCCTTATCCCCTTTCTGGAAAAAACGGGGGTCGTAGACCAGGCTCCGGACCTGGAATGGCTTGAAAAACTAGTCCTGACGCTGCGGGAAAGATCCCTAACCCTGGTGGAAATGGCCGGGAAAGCGGACTTTTATTTTAAGGAGCTCCCCTACGAGGCAGAGCCGGCCCAGAAGTTTCTGACAACCGATATCGAGCCCCTCATGGAAAAAGCGGGGGAATTCCTCGAGACCGTTGATCCTTTCGATCATGAAACCCTCTACTCGAAAACGAAGGACTGGCTTGAGACCCGGGGCTTGAAGCTCAAGGTCCTGGCCCAGCCCCTGCGCGTGGCCCTCACCTTCCGGAAGGACAGTCCCGGGCTGTTCGAGGTCATGGAGGTGCTGGGCAAAGAGAAAACGTTAAAAAGGATTGCAAGAGCGAGGGAGTGGATCAGGAACCAGTAGAAAGTAACAAGTGAAAAGTGGAAAAGGAGCGGCCGCTTAAGGCCGCTTTTTTATCGCTGAAAACCGTTTAGGGCAGGCTCACCAGGAGCCAAAGAAGACGCAGAGAAAAAACGGGACTGGAATCATGTAATAATAAAACTAACCCGGATTATCCTGTTTAAATGTAGTGTTTATAAGGGAAAATTTCTATCATCCTTCCCATGATGACAATTAAATAGCAGCAGGATTCAAAGCAAACTTGATCACACAACTCCGGGTTATCAAGAATCTTCGACGAGGAGTACCCACGAGTTCCAGTTTTCAAAGCAGTGAAAGAATTTTTTACCGAAAAGGGATCGCCATGGACATCACTATTGTGACGGCGTTTGATAATTTTTCTGGTTTCCGAATCAGCATTTTTTGACATCGAGGAAAGCATTTCATCCATGTTTGGCCGTTCCTTGTATTTCCAGCCTCTCTCCCAGATTTCAACAGCCGCGGGATTCTCACACAAAAAGGAAATTATTCCGGCGCGTTCAATTAAATGTCTTATCAAAACCGAGGCTCCATAGAGAAACCCTTGCCTGACGAGCTCCCTGATGCTTAGGGCGATACTTATTCCTTGGGGAATAACCTCGCACGCATAGAGTTGCAGCTTTGAAAGTTTTTGGTGGTGCCTGATTGTGTATTTCGCCACATGCTGGTTCGCTTCCATGCAAGAAATTATCACCTGGTCAAAATGGTAAACCGACTCGCGGCCAAGGTATGGCTCGTCGGCTGGGGTAAAAACAGAAGGACCGTTCAGCAGGTAAATCTCACGAACAGCCGGTTATTGGCTAGCTTTGAAACTTATAAGGTCCTGGTGCGTGAGAAATCAAATTCTTAATCCGCACACTATTTCTTTAATGATTTCAACTTCCGCATTCTTAAGCCGCCGGAGCTTTTCTCACCTTGTCCTTTTCTCCCGGCCAGAAATCCCTCCTGGCCATACGCAAGTCGTACTCGGCCTGGAGTCCCATCCAGAACTCGGCTGTCATTCCGAAATACTTGCCCAGTCTAAGTGCCGTGTTGGCCGTGATAGATCTTCGTCCGTGAATGATATCGTTGATCCTGCCGACAGGTACATTGATGTCCCTGGACAGCCTGTTCTGGCTGATTCCCAGGGGCCTCATGAACTCCTCAAGGAGAATTTCCCCAGGTTTAATCAACTCCAGCTTCGTAGCCATTTTCATCACCTCGCTAATGATAATCTGTTATTTCAACATCATATGCGTCCCCGCTTTCCCATTGGAAGCAGATCCGCCACTGGTCATTTATCCTGATGCTGAACTGGCCCGAGCGGTTCCCCATTAAGGCTTCCAGGCGATTTCCCGGCGGCACACGGAGATCATTAAGCTCGCCAGCCCGGTGGAGCATCAGGAGCCTCCGCCGGGCAGAGCGCTCAATGACACGGAAGCGCTGGACCGGCTTGTCATTGAACAGGCGTTCCGTGTCCCGGCATCGGAAGCTTTTTATCATGAAAAAAGTCTATACTGTTTTTGGGAATACCGCAAGGGGAATATATGGAAAATATTTTAAGAAGGATCGGCCTGTTTATAAAACTGAAATTTGTCCCCGGTTCCTGGAAGTTAAAATCTCGAATTTCAAACTTTAGCTGAGATCTTCCCCCAGGAATCCCGCAACGGGACGATGCGGTTAAACACCGGCTTCTCCGAAGCATGGTCCTTCTCATCCGCGATGAAGTAGCCCGTTCGCTCGAACTGGAAACGGTCTCCTCTGGAGGCGCCGGCGAGGGATGGCTCCACCCTGGCCGTCACGATTTTCAGGGAATCGGGATTAAGGTTCCGGATAAAACCCGCCTCTTTGTCCTCCTCGGGATCGGGCACCGAGAAAAGACGGTCATACAGCCGAACCTGGGCATCCACGGCATGAGGGACCGACACCCAGTGGATGGTGCCCTTGACCCTCCTTCCGTCGGGGGCATCCCCCCCGAGGGTTTCGGGATCATAGGTGCAGTGCACCTCGACCACATCCCCCTCTGCGTCTTTTTTGACATCGACGCAGGTCACGAAAAAAGCCCAACGCAGACGCACCTCTTTCCCGGGGGCCAGGCGGAAAAACTTCTTCGGAGGGTCCTCCATGAAATCAGAGCGCTCTATGAACAGCTCGCGGGAAAAGGGGATTTTCCTGAACCCCATTTTTGACGGGTCGTCGGGAAAATTGGGCGCTTCGAGTTCCAGGATCTGCCCAACGGGCAAGTTCAGGATCACCAGCCTGATCGGATCGAGGACCGCCATCACCCTGGGAACTTTCGTGTTTAGATCGTCACGGATGCTGTGTTCCAGCAGGCTTGCATCCACCACGCTGTTGGACCGGGCCACACCTATCCGGTCCGAAAAGTTCCGGATTGCCTCAGGTGTATACCCCCGGCGCCTGATCCCGGCGATGGTGGGCAGGCGCGGATCATCCCAGCCGGTGACGTGCCCCCCTTCCACGAGCTCCATGAGCTTGCGCTTGCTCATCACCGTGTAGTTCAGGTTCAGCCTTGCGAATTCGTACTGCCGCGGCCTGGAAGGGGCCGGGACGTTTTCGATGATCCAGTCGTACAGTTCGCGGTTGTTTTCAAATTCCAGAGTGCAAATGGAATGGGTGATCCCTTCGAGGGCATCGGAAAGGCAGTGGACAAAATCGTACATGGGGTAGAGGCACCACTTGTCTCCCGTGCGGTAGTGGGGAATATGGCGAATCCGGTACAGGAGGGGGTCGCGCATCTTCATGTTGGGCGAAGCCATATCAATTTTTGCCCTGAGGACGTGCTTCCCGTCGGGGAACTCCCCCGCCCGCATCCGGGCGAAGAGATCCAGATTCTCGCTCACACTGCGGTCCCTGTAGGGACTGTTGAGGCCAGGGACGGTGACGGTTCCCCTGTGCCGCCGGATTTCCTCTTCCGACAGACCGCATACGTAGGCTTTTCCACCCTGGATAAGCCTGACGGCAAACCCGTAGAGATCTTCAAAGTAGTCCGAGGCGAAATACAGATGTTCTCCCCAGTCGAATCCGAGCCATTTGACGTCTTTTTTAATGGCCTCAACGAACCTGATTTCTTCCGTCTCCGGGTTGCTGTCGTCAAATCGAAGGTGGCATCTTCCTCCAGGATTTTCCCGGGCCACCCCGAAATTAAGACAGATGCTCTTGGCGTGCCCGATGTGAAGGTAGCCGTTTGGCTCAGGGGGAAAACGGGTGACGATCCTCTCGTATTTTCCGGATGCCACATCCTGCGCGATGATCTGGCGGATAAAATCGGTCCCTGCGGTTTTGGGGTCTTCCGTGCTCAAAACAAGTCTCCAGAAGAAAGGCTGTGAGAGGGGGACTGGCGCTCCCGTTGGCGGGGATGCCAGGCTGCTCCGTCAATATTTACATCACCACACGCCGTAGGGGCAAGGGGATAACAATTGCCGGGGCGCGCCGGAACGCTGCAAGAGGCTATCCTTCGGAAGCCTGACGGATATCCTCCATCAGGTCATCAACATCCTCTATCCCCACCGAAAGGCGCAGAAGGTTGTCCGAAATACCCTGCTTTGCCCTCAACTGCGCCGAGATCTTTGAATGGGATGTCCGCGCCGGATCACATATCATGGACTCGACACCCCCAAGGCTGACGGCGGGTTTGATGAGTTTCAACTTTTTCATGAAATGATCAACAGGCCGATCCGGGTCGAACCATTCGAAGGAAAGCATGGCGCCGAACCCCCGCATCTGTTCACGGGCGATCGAGTGCCCGGGATGGTCCGGCAGGCCGGGATAAAAAATCTTTTCGAAGCGGGGCGTGTTTTTCAGGAATTTTGCGATCCTGAAGGCATTTGCTGTCTGCTGCCTCACCCGGACTGCCAGGGTTTTCAGGCTCCTTTCAAGGAGATAGCAGGTGAGCGGGTTCAGGTTTCCCCCAAAATTAAGGGCGGTTTTCCTTATTCTGGACGTCAGCTCCGCCGTGGTGACAGCCGCGCCGCAGGAGAGATCGCTGTGCCCGCCCAGGTACTTTGTCCCGCTGTGAACGACAATGTCGATCCCTAGCTCGATGGGATTCTGGAGGATCGGGGAGGCGAAGGTGTTGTCTGCCACCGAGATGCACCCCTTCTCCCGTGCAACCCTGGCAACCGCGGCAATATCCATAATGCTTAAAAGAGGATTGGTAGGGCTTTCGACGAAAACGAGCCGGGTTTCGGGCCGGATGGCGGCCTCGACGGCCTCGGGTTTATTCCCGACGAAGGTATAGGAGATCCCCAGGCGGTCAAAAAACATGTCCACGAAGGCGTGGCTCCCCCCGTAAATTTCATCCTGAAGGACAGCATGATCCCCGGACTTTAAAAAGGTGAGGAGAACGGAACTCACGGCCGCCATGCCTGATGAAAAAACAAGACCGTCCTCGGCCCCTTCCAGCTCACTGATTTTACGCACGAGGACCTTCTGGTTCAGCGTGTTGAAATATCGGGGATAAACCGTTTCCTCCCTGTCCAGGTATTCGAAGGCCGAGGAGGGGTCTATGGGCGTGTTGATCCCCCCTGTGATCGAATTCGCAACACTCCCGGAATGGATGCATTTTGTTTCGATTTTCATAGAAGGCGATCTCCCTGCCGCGGCATGTCCGTTGCGTGCTTTTTTGACGGACCAGCTCCATGTTTGCAATTCCGTGCCCTGATCCCACCCCGCAGACAAAAAAAAGCCGGGGGCTTTTCAGCCCCCGGCTCATCGCTCCGGTTAGTTTCCGCTCTCCGAATCCAGCATCTGGCGGAGTTTGTCCGCGAGGCTCCTTATATCCGCTTCGAGGCGGGTGCTAATCTGTTCCAATGCCTTGTCCACCTCACCGCCCCTCTTGCGGTACTGGATCATGAACTGCTGAACCTCTCCCATGAACGCCTGAAAGGATTCAACCTTTTCGTTCATTTCGGACAACGTCCACTGGTTGTCCGCCATCTGTTTCCGGAGAGCCTGGACCTCACCTTCGAGGGACTCCAGTCTCTGACCCGGCCCCGAGGCCATGGTCATCTGTTCCTGGGCCCTTTCCAGGGATTCGATCCTCCGCGTATTGTCATCCACACGGCTGTTGAGGGTATCCATATCCACAGCCGTGGCACACCCTGAGGCCAGGAGAACTGCCAGAACCATCCAAAGACCGAAACCCGACCTCATAAAAAACTACCCGCTTACGGCAGGGCAAAATGGCCGCGCCGGTTATATTTCCAAGCGTCTTCGGAGTGGCCCCTCACGAAAGGCCTTTCCTCGCCATAGCTGATGGTCTTGACCTTGTCGGCAGGGACGCCCATGGAAACCAGGTAATCCTTGACGGCGTTTGCCCTGCGCTCGCCCAGCCCGAGGTTGTATTCGTTGGTGCCGCGCTCGTCGCAGTGCCCCTCGACGACAACGCTGGCCTTCCAGGCCTTGATGAGTTTGGCATTGGAAGAAAGTCGATCCCTGGCTTCCTTGCTCAGATCGCTTCTGTCAAAGTCAAAGAAGACATCGGTCAACATGGAAACATCAAATGCCGGGGTGCCCATGATGACAGGTGCGGGCTCCCCAGCCGGGGCCGGGGCGGCCGGTGTGTAGGTCTCAACCTTGGCCGGAGGAGCAGGCTCCGCCTGCGTTTCTGGTTCGGCGACAACGACATCAAGATCCTTGGTTGTCCTGCAGCCGAAAACAGCCACGGCGCAAAGAAGCACTACAAGAATTAGAAGAATCCCGCTCTTTTTTCGAATCACAGCCCACCTCCTGAAGAATTCTCTTCCCAGACTTTGTGAAAACAACCCCTCCGGGACCGGACGCCCCGGAGAATTCGGCAAAGTGAAACAGACTCTGACAGGGTCGCAAAAAACCCAATCCGGGACTTTTTGCGAAACGGTTAGGGAAAAGCGTGGTTTTCCCTTTCCTCACGAATTAGGAGTTGCAACCCGGGTCCTTGATCCGGGCGCCCCGCGCAGAGCGCGTTGATGACTTTTTTGCGAGGTCATCAACTTTAGTCCTTCAGGAATTTATACCTGTGAATAGCCCGATTGTAAACCGGTTTTCCGTTATTCCCAAGACCATGCGGGCTGGGTTTTGTCTCCCGACCCGGATGTGACGCGGGTTTCCCATCGACCGCTCCGATCCACCAGGTATATTTGATACGTTCCCGTTCTGTCCGATGTGAAGGCGATGTACCTTCCATCAGGACTCCAGCACGGGTCCTCGTTATTGCCCTCTTCCCCCACCAGGGGACGGGACTCCAGGGTATCCGGGTTGACCACAACGATCCCGAAATTAGGGCCCATCCGGCTCGTATAGGCGATGAGATCCCCCTTGGGCGACCACGCCGGGGAAGTGTTGTAATTACCTTCGAGGGAAATCCGCCTCACCCCCGACCCGTCAGCATTCATGACGAAGATCTGGGGCTGGCCGTACCGATCGGAGACAAAAGCGATCCTCTCCCCATCCGGGGACCAGGTCGGGGAAGTCTCGATGCTTTTCAGGTTGGTGATCCTCCTGGCATTTTTCCCGGCGGGGTCGGCGAGGTAGATGTCCGGGTTTCCTTCCCGGTTCCCGGTAAAGGCCAGAGTCTTCCCGTCGGGGGAAAAGGCGGCCCCGACGCTTGCGCCGAGCCCGCTGACGATCCGCGACTCCCCCCCACCCATGTTCAGGGAATACAGGCCGGGATCCCCACTCTTGTATGATGTGTATATCAGCCCCTTGCCGTCCGGCCACCATTCCGGGGACATGTTAATAGAGGCGCTGCGTGTGACCCTCTGGACGTTGGCCCCGTCGTAGTCCATGAGGAAGAGCTCCTTGTTTTTTCCTTCGGCCTGGACATAGAGGATACGGCTTAAGAATACCCCCTTTTCCCCTGTCACCTCCTTCATGATCTCATTGGAGAACATGTGGACCATGCGGCGGACCTGGCTTGGGGCTCCCTTCCAACGGCGCGCGTTAACTTCCCTCCGCTGGAACACGTCATACAGATGAAATTCCAGTTCGAGGTCTCCATCGGATTTCACCATGTACCCTGTTTTGACGAGCGCCTCGGCACCGATGAGTTCCCAATCCTCGAAACCAAAGGCCCCGAAACGGATGCCGGCCCCGGGGTCCTCCAGATACAGGAGAGGGTCAAGGACACGGAAGACACCCGAAAAATCAAGATCCCCCAACAGAACGGAGCGGATCTCCCTCTCGATGGAGGAGACGGTCTGCTGTCCCTCGATGGGAACCGGTTCCGGTATGCCGATCGGCATCCTCCTCGCCGAAGGGGCGTTGATATCAAGGTAGACCTTGGCCTGGGCGCCAGGAATGGGAACCAGGAAGGAAAGGAGCAACAAGACAGCCGGAAAGAAAAAACGGCCGAAAATGCAATGGTTTTTTATTGGATTCATCCTCTCATCCTATCAAAGTGAAATTGCAGCCGCAGGTTTTTCCGCCAGATGGTTCCCTGGCCGGATCCAGGGCCGTTTCCCTGCCGGCCCCGTCCGCCCCGCCTTTATTCCGGGTACCGGAAATTCACCCCGATCTCGAGGGGTTCTTCCCCAAGTTCCTCGGGAAGGGGGGGCAAAGGGTCGGATTTCCGGATGGCCCGGATGGCCGACTGGTCGTAATAGGCGTTTCCGGAACCCTTTTCCACCCGGTAATCAAGTATCCGGCCGTCGGGGGCGATGCGGATCCCCACCACTGTCAAAAGCCTGTCGCTGGTGGCCACACCTTCGGGTAGAAGCCATGAGGACCTGATCCGGGACCAGATAAGGTCAAAATAGGCCCGAAAACGGATATTTGCCGGTTGGCCCCCTCCTCCGCCGCCACCGGGCCCCTCGATCCCTCCCCCTCCGGCAGAGCCCCTTTCCCCCGTTTCAGCGGCGGGAGAACCGCCGGCGGCCGTGCCGGCGGCAAAAGACCCGGTTTTCTCTTCCCCGGCCGGGGAAGGGGATGTGGGGGCCGGGGCCTCCCGGGACTCACTGTCCTGACTCGTGAGGGACTCGTATATCTGACGGGCCTCCTGCTCGAGTTCCTCGATACGGCGTTTCCTTTCGAGACGCGCGGCAGCTTCCTCCCCACCCGATGGCTTGACCTCCTGCGTGGCCGCCTGGGGAGGGGGCGGGGCGGGTGTTTTTTCCGGCTGGACCGCCGCCGGGGCCTTTTTGGGGGGCGCCTCGGGCGCCGGCGAAGGCTTTTGCGGGGGCGCCGCTGCCGGAGGAGCTTTAACTTCAGGGGCAGGTTTGGGCGTCGGTTCGGGTGCGGGCTCGGGGGCAGGCTCGGGAGCAGGCTCGGGAGCGACTTTGACGGCGGGTTCCGGCACGGGTTTTGATTCCGGCGCCGGCGCAGCCGATCCGGAGCCCTCCCCTTTCCCCGGAGCCCCCGGGGAGGGCGACAGGGAAACGAGGTCCACGGTGTAGGTCGGGGCGTAAGTGGTCCCGGTGGCGCGGAAGAGAGTCATGCTCCCCGCCAGAAAGATGGCAAAAATATGGAGGATCACGGAAACCAGGATGGCGCGCCGGAAAGCGCGTTCTGACACCTGATCCTCATCAATCGCTGAAGAAATGGATCCGGATACCCGCTCCACTCGATTTTCCCTATTCCAGCTCCGGTTCCGTGACCAGGCCGATCCTCTCCACTCCGGAACCTTTTAAAACCGACATGGCCGCAACGATGGTCCCGTAGTTGATCCGGGCGTCTCCCCTTAAATAGACCGGCCGCCCCCGCAGCTCCGAAAAAAGGGCCGGCGCCCGTCTTCTGAACTCCTCAAGGCTCAGTGCGTGCTGGTT
>JAFGWO010000253.1 GCA_016937135.1 Pseudomonadota bacterium | reverse complement strand
GCGTACACGGCGGGCGCATGCTCCTGAAAGCTGGAAATGGCCGCCCCCACCACCACCCCGCCGGAAAAGAACGGAACGATGAGGAGCAGGTTGAATAAAACCATGAGGAGCTGCTGACGGGTGCTGAAAAGCAGGTACCAGGTGTCTACGGGCAGGGATTGCGCCAGAAGGTAGCTGCAGGGGATGGAAACCGCCAAAAGCGCGTAAAAACCGATCATCCATATGGCAAGGCGGCGCTTCATCCGGGGATAGAGGAAGGAGAGGAATGTCCCGCTGATCCCGAACCCCAGCAGGGCCGTGCTGATCACCAGGTAGGAAAAGTGATGGTACCGGACGACGGAAAGGGACCTCATCAGGGAGAGCTGGAGCCCCACCAGCGTTACCGAGACGAGGAAAATCGGGATGAGGATCAGCCCGGAAAATACCGGGCGGGGATTTCCGGCGAAGGCGTTTTCGGCTTTCACAGGATGATCCTGCGCGGGTAAACCCGTCACTTTTCCAAAGCCTGCCCCGTCATGGGGACAAAGCTCACCGGAATCAGGCTCCGGGTGCTCAACTCTCCGGATTCCGACTTCATCACCTTCATCAGGGTCTGGATCTGGTAGGGGCTTCCAACGGGGATCACCATTGTCCCGCCAGGCCTGAGCTGTTTTAAAAGGGGCGGGGGCACGTGTCCCGCGGCGGCAGTGACGATGATCGCGTCGAAGGGGGCGAATTCTTCCCAGCCGTAATAACCATCGCCGATCCTGATATTCACGTCGTCGAAGCCCAGTTCCCGGAGCCGCTCCCTGGCCGGCTCGCCCAGGGCCTGGATGATCTCCACGGTGTAGACCTTCGCCTTCATCCGGGCCAGGACCGCGGCCTGGTACCCGGAACCCGTGCCGATCTCCAGCACCCTGTCGCCGGGTTTGAGGTCCAGCGCCTCGGTCATGTATGCGACGATGAAAGGCTGGGAGATGGTCTGTCCGTGCCCGATGGGAAGGGGACAGTCGAAGTAGGCGTAGCGGCGCTGGTCCTCCGGGACGAACAGGTGACGCGCCACGGTCCGCATTGCCTCCAGCACCGAGGGGGATGCCACTTCCCTGGAGGTGATCTGCTGCTCGACCATTCTGTCGCGCTCGGCCTGACGGTGGTTGACCTCTGAGGGAGGCTGGCCGGTCTCAGCGGGGGAAAAAGGAAGGTAAAAGGCGCAAAACGCGAGGAGGAAAACCCCTGAAAGCAACACCAGGAGTACGGATTTCTTCATTTTCTCACTCCCCCGGATAAACGGCAAAAACCCAGGGCAGGATTGCCAGGCCCTGCAATCCCAGTTTACCGCAGGAATGAACGCAAGGTGTCGGTAAAAAACAGCATCGGCCGGCGGCCAAAGCAAATGCACCGGCCTCAAGGATCTGCCTGATCTAGCTTTTGTTCCTGTCCTTCCTGTTGTCTTTGCCCTTTCCCATGCCGCTGTAAATATCGCTCCCATTTTTCAGGGCATGGAATGCCTTCGACCCCGGTTTTATTCCCAGGCTTTGGGCCAGGGCTCCCCATCCTTTGTTCTTTCCCGCTTTGTATTTATCCAGAACGCGTTCCACAGGGTTCGAGGACATCTCTCCGAGCCGGAAGACTATGTAAGCATCGGCAGGGCTATCAACGTTCCCAAGAACGACACCCACCTCCCCTTGGCCGATTTTGAATCTGGCGGAAAGCCGCGCGCGGAAGCCCTGGGGGTCGGCCTCCGCCCTCACATTGAAATCCCTGGTCCAGCCGAAGTCCCCTGCCGCGACAGGCAGTGGTGACAACAGCGCCGCAAAAACAACAAACAGGAAAAAAACGATTTTTGGTTCTCTCATGGGTAAACTCCCTGTTAAGGTTGCCCGACCCGCTTCCTGGCCGTACCGACCCGGACCGGCGGATCAGCCTTCAATGTCACCATTGATTGCAAGATCGATACCGCGGTGATTTGCATAAAAATCTTTGTAAATACTCTTGTTTTTGACTGGAAGTCCACGGGCCGGGAACAAGGCGGTTTTCCTGTTCAGGGAATTTGCCGAAAATTGTCAGCGTGACACTAAACACCCCGGAAAGCATGCCAGTCCGGGAAGCCGTCACCAGGAGGCGGACGCGGTGGAGATGGAAAGCCATCAGTGTCAGAGCCATCGGGGTCAGAGACTTTCGGAGGAAGATATCCCCCTCCCCCGGCCCTTTTTCTTTCCAATCCTGTCCAGGGAATGCCGGACGTGTTATACAGGATTTTCAATAACTTCCCGGTGCTCCCAGGGTTAAGACGAGGGAAGGAGGGATTGTCATGGGATATTCGGATCTCGAGGGAAAAACGGCTCTCGTAACGGGAGCGGCTCAGGGGATCGGAAAAGGGATCGCCCTTCGCCTCCTGCGGGAGGGGATGAACGTGGTCCTGGGGGATGTGGACCGGGAAGCGGGCGAGGAAACCCTCTGCGAACTTGAAGACTTGGGCCAGGTCCGCTTCGTCCCCCTTGACGTTTCCGACGAGGACTCTGTCAGCAAAACGGTGGCCTGGACCATATCCACCTTCGGCCGCCTCGATGCCCTGGTGAACAACGCGGGCATAGCCCGTTCGATGTCAGGTCCGGTGGAGGATCTCCCTCTCCAGGAATGGAACCGCATCCTGGGCACCAATCTCACGGGGGCTTTTCTCTGCGTCAAGCACGCTCTCCCCTCCCTAAGAGAGCGAGAAGGGGCCGTCGTGAACATCTCCTCGACCCGTGCCCTGCAGTCCGAACCGGACACCGAGGCCTATTCCGCCTCCAAGGGGGGCCTTATCGCCCTCACCCACGCCCTGGCCGTAAGCCTGGGCCCCAGGGTCCGTGTGAACTGCGTCAGCCCCGGATGGATCGAAGTTTCCGGCTGGAAAAGATCGGACCTGCGGCGCGAGCCTTCCCACAGCGACCGGGACCGGAACCAGCACCCGGCGGGGAGAGTCGGCACGCCCCACGACGTGGCGGCACTGACCGCATGCCTCCTGTCGACCGAATCATCCTTCATCACGGGCCAGAACTTCATCGTGGACGGCGGCATGACCCGCCGCATGATCTACGCGGAGTAAAGGGTCGCTGAGGCATGAACCCGGGCTTCGTGTTTGACCTTTGAAAATCCTTCCAGCATTCCGGATTCACTCCTTCCCCGAGCCGCGTCCCTTGCTGTGCCGCAGGTACATCTCGTAATTGGACCGCAGGATCTCAGGGATTGACAGCCCATAGGGACATCGCTCCACGCAGGAGCCGCAGGAAGTGCACAGGGGCACGGTTTCCATGGCGGCCTTGCCATATTCCACGGCAACAGCCTCGGACATGCGGCTGACCAAAATGGGGTACCCCATCGCCGGAGTGATTCTCACACCTTGAGGGCATGGCTGGCAGTACTCGCACCGGCGGCAGAAATGCTCGCCTAGTTCCCTGCGGTAGCGGTCCATGACCTCCAGATCCTCTTCTCCGACATCTTTGGGATCCTCGTAGACGGACAGGACCTCGTCGATCTGCGCGGCGGATTCGAAGCCGGGAATCGGCAGGAGGCCCTCATGCCGGCGGAGGAACGCGAAGGCAACCCTGGCATTGTCGATGACGCCCCCTCCGAAGGGCTTCATGACGATAAACCCCATCTGACGGCGCCGGACCTCGGGGAGGACTTCCTTAACGGCCTCGTCCTCGATGAAGTTCAGGGGTACCTGCACGGTGTCGAAAAGACCGGTGCGGACCAGCTCGAGGGCCATGGCAAGGTTATGGGAGGTGACGCCCAGGTACCGTATCTTCCCCGCCTCCCTGGCCCGGCTGACGGCCTCGAGAGCCCCTCCAGGCGCCGTCACGGCCTCCCATTCCTCACGGCGGGCGATCTGGTGGAGCTGGTACAGGTCCAGGTAGTCGGTCCTCATCATCCGCAGGCTGCGCTCTAATTGCTCCATCGCGCCCTTGCCTTCCCGCTGATAGGTCTTGGTGGCCAGGACGATGTCCCCGCGCCTTCCCGAAAAGGCGGCACCGATCTTCTCTTCGCTGTCCCGGTAGGCGTTCGCCGTGTCGAAAAAGGTGATCCCCCTGTCGAGGGCATGGCGCAGGACCGCCACCGCCGCCGCAAGGTCGAGCCGGATGATGGGGATGGCGCCGAAGCCGACTTCCGAAACCACCAGGTCGGTCCGTCCAATCCGGATCATTTTCATATGGATCCCTTTTCCGCCCCTGTTTCGAGTTAAAAATCCTGTTTCTGCAGGTTTAAATCTCCCTCTTTTTGTGCTACAGCCAACCGCCTGCGCAAAACTGAGGGAATCCGGGAATCTCTGCCCCCCAAGTTTCAGACAACAAGCTCCCGAAACGGGTGATAAAAACAGGGAAACCTGGAATTTTCCCAGTCTTCATCTCGACTGCCTGTCACGCCTCCCGGTTAAATGAGAAAAAGGTCAGAAGGCAGGACCTGACCCCACAGGTTTGCACCGAGATCTCCGTGAACTCGAAACCTTTAAAGGTCGAAGTTTCCCGCCGCTTCCGGCTGGTAGAGGACCTCTTCGATGCGGAAGGTTTTGGTTTCCCCCCGGACCTTCCATTCAATGACATCCCCCTCGGCATACCCCAGCAATGCGGTCCCGATGGGGGAGATAACCGAGAGCCGGCCCTCCGAGAGGTTCGCCCTGCCCGGGAACACGAGGGTCACGGTCATTTCCTCACCCGCCGTCAGGTCGCGGAACCGGACGCGGCTGTTTAGGGTGACCACGTTGGGAGGTATCTCCGAGGAGCCAACGATCTGGCACTTTGCCAGCTCCGCCTCCAGGTCGGCGAGGTCACCCTGGTCCCGCCCGCCCTTTTTCATTGCCGTCGCTAGATACTCCTCCAGTTTTTCCAGATCGGCTTCAGTTATGAAAATCGTGCTTTTTTCATGAAAGGTCCCTTTTAGCGGCCTGAATATCCCCCGACCCCCCGGGAGCGGCCTGGCCAGTGCAGCCTGATAAAAAAAAAGGCCACAGATTGCGAAGTGCTGTGGCCTGACTGAAACGGGTCCTGAGTAGCGCTATGTTTCGTCAGGATCGCATGCCGCCCCCCAGGGCTCCCGTCGCGGGCAAACCGCGCGATATTGGGGTCTTTAATGGCGTTGGTTGGATTTCCGGTTTTTGGGTGAATGACATAATCAAAACATAGCAAAAGGATGCAGGCAGTTCAATCGGTCAAATCGGGAATTTCATCGGTTCGATGCTTGTATCCAAGCCTGTCTTGAACCAAAAAAAGGCCCTCCCTGCACGGGAGAGCCTTTTTTGACCCGATTGTTTTAAAAAAGCGCGGGCTGCCTACTTTTTCGTTTTTCCGCTGGGATTGAGGACCAGCAAGTCGATGAAGGTGCGGTTCCCTACGATCCCGGTAAGCTCCAGCTTGTTGTGGTTAAGATCCTGCATGGCCTACCCCCAATGACAAAACCGCTCTGAATCGGAGGGCGGTTTAATAATTCCCAGACTCGCGTCGTTCATTCACAGCCAAATGGTTGACGGCTGAATGCCGGGCGGCGGAGTTCCGATATCTGATCCACGTGCGGGTCCCCTCCCGGTCCTTTCAAAAATACAACTCCGTACTAGAGGACGGGCAACCGGAAATACAAGGAAAGTAAGGCGGGAAATAAGGTGAAAGGAAAAACCAGTTCCTGGTTCCTGGAGTCCGGGCATGCGCCTCGAAGCACAGAGGGAAAAATTCCAGGCACTCGGTACCAGTTACTCGGCACTGCTCTTTCAGGGTCTTTCCTTCTACTTGTTACCCGTTACCTGTTGCTGATTTCCTGTACACATCCTTTCGGTGAGCCACTTTCACCACGACGACGATCACCTCGGCGTCAAGGATCTCGTAAAGGACACGGTATTTCCCCTGCCGAATCCGGTAGCGGTCCTGTCTGGAGAGCTTCTCGCAGCCGTTGGGGCGGGGGTTTTCGGCAAGCCCCTGTATGCGGTAGACGATGCGGGCGCGGTCCCTTCCGGGGATCGCCTCGATCTCCTTCGCTGCCGAGGGCTTGATAAGAATCCTATAGCTTGCCACGGGCCTTCAAGTCCCGGACCACCTCCTCGAAGTCGAGGTTCGGCTCTGCGGCCCGCGCGTCGAAGGCGGCCAAGTCCCCAGCGTCTTCGGCGAGGCTCTCCCTGACAGCCTCGGTCACAAGATCCGAGATGGACCGGTCCATCTGGACCGCCTTGAGCTTCAGAGCCCTGTGAAGGTCCGGGTCCAGGTAGATCGTGGCGCGTTTAGGTTTGGTCGGCATGAAGACATCATAACGTTTTAACGTTAATACGCAAAGGAAAAACAGCAACAGGTGGAGAACAAAAAGGAGAAAGGAAAAACCAGTTCCTGGTTCCTGGAGTTTGGGCACGCGCCTTCAAGACCCAGATTCCCCTACCCCCACACACGCAAAAAAGCCGCCCAATGGACGGCTTTTTAAATTTCTGGTCGGGGCGAGAGGATTTGAACCTCCGACCACCTGAACCCCATTCAGGTGCGCTACCAGTCTGCGCTACGCCCCGGTGAAAGAACGGCAAAATTTAGCAATACAGGGGGGATAAGTCAAGG
>JAFGWO010000252.1 GCA_016937135.1 Pseudomonadota bacterium | reverse complement strand
TTGCCCTTTGGTCGTCCGAGGTGGCTCATGAGGACGACGCTCCCGCCGTGGTCGAGAATGTGGTTGACGGTGGGAAGACAGGCCCTGATCCGGGTATCGTTGGTGATATTGCCGTGGGCGTCCATGGGCACGTTGAAATCCACGCGGACGAGGGCTCTCTTTCCGGCAAGCTGAACATCTTCGACCGTTTTTTTCCTCAGCATGTCAGACCTCGTAGAGATAACGTGCCAGATCCATCATCCGCACGGAATAACCGTATTCGTTGTCGTACCACGCCAGGACCTTGGCCATCCGGCCGCCCACAACCTTCGTAAGGGGCGCATCGAATGTAGCCGATGCCCTGGAGCCATTAAAATCAATGGAAACAAGGGGCTCCTCGCTGTAAGCGAGGTACCCTGCCAGGGGCTTTTCCATGGAGGCCTTTTTCATGGCGGCGTTGATGGACTCGGCATCGGTATCCCTGGAAAGCTCCACCGTGAAATCCACCAGGGAAACATTGGGCGTCGGAACCCGTATTGCCAGCCCATCCAGCCTGCCCTTGAGCTGAGGAAGGACCTCCCCTACCGCGGAAGTCGCCCCGGAAGTCGTCGGGATCATGGACATCGCCGCGGCCCTTGCACGTCGGAGATCCTTGTGGGGCAGATCGAGGATCCTCTGATCGTTGGTATAGGAATGGATGGTTGTCATGACCCCGCGGACGATACCGAATTCCTCGTCGAGGACCTTGGCAACGGGGGCCAGGCAGTTGGTTGTGCAGGAGGCGTTGGAGATGATGCGGTGTTTTTCCCTGTCCAGATCCTGGTGGTTTACCCCCATTACGACCGTGATGTCGGGATCCTTGCCGGGGGCTGAAAGGATGACATGTCTGGCCCCGGCCGCAAGGTGTTTTGCTGCGTCGTCCCGTTTCCGGAATCTCCCGGTGCACTCCAGGACCAGGTCGACCCCCAGTTCCTTCCAGGGTAGTTTCTCCGGGTCCTTTTCGGCCAGGACCCGCACGGGTTTTCCCGCAATGATCATGGAATCCCCTGAAACACGGCTTCTTTTCTCAACGGGCAAAGAGCCATGGACAGAATCCCTGTTAAAGAGATGGCTCAGGGTTTGGGCATCGCCCAGATCGTTGATGGCGACAAACTCGATGGAGGGATCCTCCATCGCACTCCTGACCAGAAGCCGGCCTATCCTGCCAAAGCCGTTGATCCCCACTTTTACGGCCATCCGACCCTCCTTCCTCAACAAGACCCTTTTCGATATGGAAATCGCCCGTCCATGCGTCAGAACCCCACGGAGGTGCTTTTTAACCGGGATTATAAACTGCGCGGGCCGGGCAAATCAAAGTTTTTTCCCCTAAATATAGCCGAATCCTTGACAGTGAAGGGGTTTATCGTGGATATTACCTGTAAGGGTAAAGTGTCGATTCGCACTTACGCCTTTCCCGGACGGGTCCGGAAGGGGTATGCCGGAAAAGAGTTTCGTGGAAAGGGGGTTTGTTTTCTTATGGGAATAGCCAGGGCCGAAAGGACCTATGCCCGCTGACAGGAGAAGAAGGCCCCTCATCCTCGTGATCGAGGATGACCCCATCGCCCGGAATATTCTCGCGAGCATTTTCCGGGATGAGGGATTTGACGTCCTGGAAGAGAAGGACGGGGAAAGGGGCCTCCACTCAGCCCTGCAGAATTTACCGGACCTGATCTGCCTCGACATCATCCTCCCGAACCTCTCCGGATATGAAGTCTGCCGGTCGATCAGGCAGTCCCCCGCGGGGTCCGATGTTCCCATCCTCATGGTGTCCGCCTTGAGCAAAAGGGAGGATATCATCAAAGGTTTAAAATCCGGCGCGACCGACTACATCCCCAAACCCTTCTCGCCTGTTGAGGTCCTCGCCCGGGTCAAGGTGAATCTCCAGCGCCGGATGGTCCTCAAGGACCTGATGGAACGCACGGAACAATTAAAGCTGGCCTGGCAAACCCTGGAAACCACCACCAGCTCCCTTGATTTAAAACAGGTCCTTCTGACCCTCGTGACCCGGATCGCCCACGCTCTCAACGGGGAACGCTGCTCCATCATCGCCGTGGAAACGGGGTGGGACGGCGATTCCGATACCCCCCGCGGCCGTCTCCTGGTGTCCCACGATTCTCCCGGAGCCGGAGAGATAATCATCGATCTGACCAAATATCCTGAAATCCTTAAGGCATTCCGGACAGGAGAGGTCGTGGTGGTGAATGACGTCCAGACGGACCCCCTGGTTGAACCCTTCAGGGAGGTCCTTTCCCCTCTGGGCATCCGTTCCATCCTGGCCGTCCCTCTCGCCTTCCGCGGCGAGATCATCGGAGCCATGCTCCTCAGAACCGTGAGAAGGCAGATTGAATTTTCCGAAGAAGAGATCACAATGTCCAAGATCATCGCCGCCGCCGGCACAAACGCCATCCGGAACGCGACTCTGTTCACCCATCTGGAAAAGAAGAACCTTCAGCTCGAAAGAGCCATCGACGATCTGAAAAAAGCCAATCTGGAGCTTGAAAACCTGAACCGCACCAAATCCGATTTCGTGTCCATGGTTTCCCATGAGCTCAGGACCCCACTGACCTCCATTATCGGCTTCTCCGAACTTCTGGCCGAAGACCAGGTCGGCGAGCTTACTCAGGACCAGCAGGAATACATCAAGCAGATCCTGAGAAAGGGGAAGGACCTCCTCGCCCTCATCAACGATCTTCTCGACACGAGCCACCTCGAGTCCGGAAAACTCACTGTGCGGTTCCGGGAGGTCAATCTCGAGGAGATCATCCAGACCGTACGCTCATCCACCCGTCACGTCACCGAGGTCCCGCCTGTCATCAATGTTTCCCTCCCCGATGATCTGACTCCGTTCGAGGCCGATCAGGACAAGCTCACCCAAATCCTTACGAATCTGGTTTCAAACGCCCTCAAATTCTCCAAACCCGGATCCCCTGTGGACATCACGGCCAGGGTTCTCAAGGGGCGGAGAGAAACGGACGCGGGGGACCTGATCCAGATCAGCGTGGCCGACCACGGCATCGGAATCCCGGAAAACCTGAGACAGAAGATTTTTGAACAGTTCTTCCAGATCGAAACAGGGACGTCGAGGAAATACCGGGGAGCGGGTCTCGGCCTTTATATCTGTAAATCCTTCGTAGAAATGCACGGCGGAAAGATCTGGGTGGATTCCATCCCAGAGAAGGGAAGCGTCTTCCACTTTACCATACCCATCACGCAGGGGTGAGGGCCAGGTCTGAACCCGGCCCCCAGCCCTTGACAGGGTCGCGAAAAGTCCAATGCGGGACTTTTCGC
>JAFGWO010000251.1 GCA_016937135.1 Pseudomonadota bacterium | reverse complement strand
TCCTGTCCGGACGGCTGATCAGCCTGGATGAGGTCAAACAGCTGGCTGAACTGCCCGACAGGGACACCCTTCTCGCAAAGGCCCTGGCCTCCATGAATGCGCCCGCGACGAATTTCGTGCGCACGCTGGCCGAGATCCCGGGCAGTTTCGTACGGGTGCTCGATGCCATCCGGCGAAACAAAGAGGCGGCTTAAATTACTGAAAAAACCAGTCCCTGAAAGGACTTTCAAGGAGGAAAAGAACCATGGCAAACATTCAGAAGGAAGATGTTATTGCCTTTATCGAGAACATGACGGTTCTCGAGATGGCTGAGTTTGTGAAGGAGCTTGAGGAGAAATTCGGAGTTTCCGCCGCTGCCCCCGTGGCCGTTGCCGCGATGCCCGGAGCCGCCGCCGTCGCGGAGGAGGAAAAAACCGAATTTAACGTCATCCTCGCCGGGGTGGGAGCCGAAAAAATCAAGGTCATCAAGGTAGTCCGCGCCCTCACCGGCCTTGGCCTCAAGGAGGCCAAGGATCTCGTGGACGGCGCTCCGAACACGGTAAAGGAAGGGGTTTCGAAGGATGAAGCCGAGGACGCCAAGAAGCAGCTGGAAGAGGTGGGCGCCCAGGTCGAGGTAAAATAAAGGTCGTTCAAGGTTTTTCAGGAGGGGACCCGGCAAAGGGTCCCCTCCGGTCTGATTTTCCGGTTGGAAAAGGCAGCGATTCCTTTCTTTTATGAGGTGAGATTATGGCAAAGCCCGCAACCCCCACCACGCCCTTAAGAAGAGATTTTTCCCGGCTCCCCTCGATCATCGTCATGCCCAACCTGATCGAGGTCCAGAAGGAGTCCTACGAAAAATTTCTTCAGATGAAAGTCGATCCGGAGCGGCGCGAGGAAACGGGGCTTCACGCGGTTTTCAAGGGGATTTTCCCCATAGAGGATTACTCCAGGACGACTCTCCTGGATTATGTGAAGTACGACATCCTGGAGCCTAAATTCGATGTCCAGGAATGCCAGGACAGGGGCATGACCTTCGCGGCTCCCCTGAACGTCACGATCCGGCTCATCCATCTGGAGGTGGACGAGGAGACCAAAACCAAAAAAGTGAAGGAGGTCAAGGAACAGGATGTCTACCTGGGGGAGATCCCCCTGATGACAGCCAATGGGACCTTCATCATCAACGGCACCGAGCGGGTCATCGTCAGCCAGCTGCACCGCAGTCCCGGCGTCTTTTACGAGCTTGACAAGAGCAAGTCCATGATCGGGGGCCGACCCCTTTATTCCGCCCGCGTGATCCCCTACCGCGGGTCCTGGCTGGACTTCGAATATGACGCCAAGGGCCTCATCAATGTCAGGATCGACAGGCGGCGCAAGATCCCGGCGACCATCCTGTTAAAGGCCCTCGGGTACAACCCGGAGCAGATCATAAGGATGTTCTATCCCATCGACCTCGTGCGGATGAAGGGGGACAAGGCTTTAAAGGCCTACAAGCGGGAAACTCTTGAGATGCAGAACGTTTCCCGGGATATCCTCGATCCCGCTACCGGAGAGGTCCTCGTCCGGGAGGGCCGGAAGGTTTTCGCCTCCACAGCCAAGAAGATCGAGCAGGCCGGGGTGAAGGAATTCGAGATCGATCCAAGGCTTGACCTGATCGGTCATTATCTGGCTTCCCAGGTGGTTGATATGTCCACCGGCGAGGTCATCGGGGACTGCAACAGCGAGATCACCGAAGAGTTTCTGGAAAAGGCCAAGGGCGCAGGCATCGACCAGCTCGAGGTGATCTTCATCGACCCCAACCGCTTTGAGAGCAGCCTCAGGGATACCCTGGCCACGGACAAGGTCCTGGATCAGGACGATGCCCTGATGGAGATCTACCGGAAGCTGCGGCCGGGGGATCCCCCCACCCTGGAGACTGCAAAGGCCCATTTCGACAGGCTCTTTTTCTCTGACGAAAGATACGATCTCTCCAAGGTGGGACGCCTGAAGCTCAATCTCAAGCTTGAGGACGAGCTGAAGGAATTTTTTGGCGAGGAGATGCCTCCCCTTGAGGCCCGAGTGCTCATGAAGGAGGATATTATCGCCATCATGAGATACCTGGTCAAGCTCCGGAGCGCTTCCAAGGAAGCCACCGCCGATGACATCGACCACCTCGGGAACAGGCGCGTCAGGAGCGTCGGCGAGCTGCTGGAAAACCAGTTCCGCATCGGTCTCGTAAGGATGGAGCGGGCCATCAAGGAGCGGATGAGCATCCAGGAGATGGAAACCGTGATGCCCCACGACCTGATCAACGCCAAGCCGGTTTCCGCGGTGGTCAAGGAGTTCTTCGGTTCCAGCCAGCTCTCCCAGTTCATGGATCAGACTAACCCCCTTTCGGAGGTGACCCATAAAAGGCGCCTTTCGGCCCTGGGTCCCGGGGGGCTGACCCGGGAGCGGGCCGGTTTTGAGGTCCGCGACGTCCACCCGACCCATTACGGCCGCATCTGCCCCATTGAAACCCCGGAAGGTCCCAACATCGGCCTGATTTCCTCCCTGAGCACCTACGCCCAGATCAACGAATTCGGCTTCATTGAGACCCCTTACCGGAAGGTGGAGGATAGTCAGGTCAAGGATGAGATCGTTTATCTGACGGCTTTGGCGGAGGACAGGTACATCATCGCCCAGGCCAACGCCCAGCTGGATGCCGAGGGGCGCTTCGAGAGCGAGCTCGTGTCCGCCAGAAAGGGCGGGGAGCCGACCATGGTAGCCCGGGAGGAGATCCAGTTCATGGACGTCTCCCCGCGGCAGCTGGTTTCCGTGGCCGCGTCCCTCATTCCTTTTCTCGAAAACGATGACGCCAACCGCGCCCTCATGGGGTCCAACATGCAGCGCCAGGCTGTGCCCCTTCTGACGACTGCCAGCCCCCTCGTGGGGACCGGCATGGAGGCCGTGGCCGCCATGGACTCGGGGGCGGTGGTGATCGCCAAGCGCGGAGGGGTCGTGGAGAGCGTGGATGCCGACCGGATCGTCATCCAGGTGGACGAGGAGGAAGAGGACAAGCCCGGGGTCGAGGGATCCTCCAACGTCGACATCTATCACCTCATCAAGTTCATGCGCTCGAACCAGAACACCTGCATCAACCAGGTCCCCATCGTCCTCCCCGGCCAGCAGGTCAAGGGAGGCCAGGTAATCGCCGACGGACCGGCCACAAACAGGGGAGAGCTGGCCCTTGGAAAGAATATCCTCGTCGCCTTCATGCCCTGGCACGGCTTCAATTTCGAGGACTCCATCCTCGTGAGCGAACGTCTGGTGCAGGAAGACGTCTTCACCTCCATCCACATCGAAGAGTTCGAGGTCATGGCCCGGGACACCAAGCTCGGCAAGGAAGAGATCACCCGGGACATCCCCAACGTGGGAGAGGAGGCTCTGAAGGACCTCGACGATTCGGGGATCGTCCGCATCGGGGCCGAGGTCAAGGCCGGGGACATCCTGGTCGGAAAAGTGACCCCCAAGGGGGAGAGCCAGCTGACCCCGGAAGAAAAACTCCTCAGGGCGATCTTCGGCGAGAAGGCCGGGGATGTCAGGGACACGTCCCTGAGGGTCCCTCCGGGGGTGGAGGGGGTCGTCATCGATGTCAAGGTCTTCTCCAGACGGGGGATGGACAAGGATAACAGGGCCCAGGCCATCGAGGATGACCAGGTCTCCAGATACATCAAGGACCGGGACGATGAGATCCGCATCGTTCGAAACAGCATGTACGAGAAGATCCGCAGGACCATCCTGGGGCGCAAGCTCGCCGCGGATTATTCCAGTGCGGACGGCAAGGTGACGGCCAAAGCCGACACCAAGGTGACCGCCAAATTCCTCGAGGACCTGCCAAAGGTGAAGTGGTTTGATCTTCCTCTGGCCGATCCCAAGGCCGCCGAACGAATGATGATCCTCAAGGGGAGATCCGAGGTCCAGGAGGAGGGGATACGGAGGCTCTTCGACGGCAAGATCGAGAAGCTGCGCAAGGGCGATGAGCTCCCTCCGGGGGTGATCAAGATGGTCAAGGTCTACCTGGCCATCAAACGGCAGCTCGCTGTAGGGGACAAAATGGCCGGCCGGCACGGGAACAAGGGCGTCCTTTCGCAGATCGTCCCGGTTGAGGATATGCCTTATATGGAAGACGGGACCCCTGTGGACATGGTCCTGAATCCTCTTGGTGTCCCGAGCCGAATGAACGTCGGGCAGATCCTGGAAACCATGCTGGGATGGGCGGCCCGAGGGGTGGGGGAAAAGATCCGCAGGGTTCTGGACTCGGTTCCGGGTCCGGATGAGGTCCGCGATTTCCTGAAGAGGGTGTACGGCGCCGACAGGCCGACGGAAGCCGGCACGCGCCTCGCCTCGGTGATCGATGAGGCCGACGACGAGGAGGTCATGCGCCTCGCCCAGGAAATGACTCAGGGCCTCCGGGTGGCATCCCCGGTGTTTGATGGGGCCACGGAAGACGAGATCCGGGAGCTTCTCCAGGTCGGTGACCTGCCCGTTCGGGGACAGACCCTCCTCTTCGACGGAAAGACCGGGGAACCTTTCCACCGGAAGGTGACGGTGGGCTATATCTATATGATGAAGCTGCACCACCTGGTTGACGACAAGATCCACGCACGGTCCATCGGCCCCTATTCCCTGGTCACCCAGCAGCCCCTCGGAGGAAAGGCGCAGTTCGGCGGTCAGCGCTTCGGCGAGATGGAGGTCTGGGCCCTGGAGGGATACGGCGCCGCCCACACCCTTCAGGAGGTGCTGACCGTCAAGTCCGACGATGTCGCCGGCCGGACAAAGATGTATGAGGCCATCGTCAAGGGGCAGAACACGATGGATGCCGGTCTCCCGGAATCCTTCAACGTCCTGATCAAGGAGCTGCAGAGCTTCTGCCTGGACGTAGAGCTTTTAGAGTCCGAAAAAGAATAGCCCGGCCCTTGCGGGACGGGATTCCAGGCGCCGGCAGTCCGGCGCCGAATGCTGGTTTTCTGGAGGTATTCAATGCCTTTGACCGATTTTTACAGTGAGTACTTCGATCGGCCCAAATATCCCACGAACTTCAACGCCATCAGACTGAAGCTCGCTTCTCCCGAAAAGATCCGCGCCTGGTCCTACGGGGAGGTCAAAAAGCCTGAGACGATCAATTATCGAACCTTCAAGCCCGAAAGGGACGGCCTTTTCTGCGCCAAGATCTTCGGTCCCACGAAGGATTACGAATGCAACTGCGGCAAATACAAGAGGATGAAGCACCGGGGGATCGTCTGCGAGAAGTGCGGCGTCGAGGTGATCCAGTCCAAGGTGCGGCGGGAGCGCCTCGGCCACATCGAGCTTGCCTCTCCCGTGGCCCACATATGGTTCATGAAGGGGATTCCCAGCCGCATTGGCCTCATGCTCGACATGTCCCTCCGGGAACTGGAGAGGGTCCTTTATTTCGAGGAGTACATCGTTCTGGAGCCTGGGGGAGCGGAGACGGGGCTCAAGGAAGGGGAACTTCTTTCCGAGGACAGGTACCGGGAGCTCAGGGGACAGTTCGGGGACGGTTTCGCGGCAGGGATGGGAGCCGAGTCGATCAAGGAGCTCCTGGCCAGGATCGACCTTGATCTCATTGCGGTCCAGCTCCGGACCGAGATGCTCGAGACCAATTCCGAGGCCAGGCGAAAAAAGGTCGTGAAGAGGCTCAAGACCGTGGAGTCCTTCCGGGAGTCCGGAAACCGCCCGGAATGGATGGTCCTGGATGTGATCCCCGTCCTGCCTCCGGAACTGCGGCCCCTGGTCCCCCTCGATGGAGGGAGGTTCGCGACCTCCGACCTGAACGACCTCTACCGCCGGGTGATCAACAGGAACAACCGGTTAAAGCGGCTCATGGAGCTTCGGGCCCCCGAGATCATCGTGCGCAACGAGAAAAGGATGCTGCAGGAGGCCGTGGATGCCCTTTTCGACAACGGCCGACGCGGCCGCCCCATTGTGGGATCCAACAAGCGGCCCTTAAAATCCCTTTCGGACATGCTGAAGGGAAAGCAGGGGCGATTCCGCCAGAACCTTCTCGGAAAAAGGGTGGATTATTCGGGCCGGAGCGTCATCGTCGTCGGCCCCGAGCTGAAGCTCAACCAGTGCGGGATCCCCAAGAAGATGGCCCTCGAGCTGTTCAAGCCTTTCATCTATCACAAGCTGGAGCAGTACGAGATCGTCACCACCATCAAGAGCGCCAAGAAGATGGTGGAAAAGGAGCGCCCTGAGGTCTGGGACATCCTCGACGAGGTTATCAAGGATCATCCCATTCTTTTGAACCGCGCTCCCACCCTCCATCGGCTGGGCATCCAGGCCTTTGAGCCCGTTCTCATCGAGGGGAAGGCGATACAGCTTCACCCCCTGGTCTGCGCGGCCTTCAACGCCGACTTCGATGGAGACCAGATGGCCGTCCACGTGCCCCTTTCCCTGGAGGCCCAGATGGAGGCCAGGACCCTCATGCTGGCGACCAACAATGTCCTGTCGCCGGCCAGCGGAAAACCCATCGTCGTC
>JAFGWO010000250.1 GCA_016937135.1 Pseudomonadota bacterium | reverse complement strand
TCAAGGCCGCAAAACCTGCCTTCATTATTGTCTCATTTTTATCAATTCTCAATCCCCTGGCCTGAGCCTGTCGAAGGCTCAATCCTCCATTCGTAATCCTACCATCCCGTCCGCCCGCGCCTGGAGCCCCAGCAGCACATCCCTCATAATGCCGCAGTCACGGGCTATTGCTTCTTCTTTCATGTCGTCGTCAAAGTAAACCGGTTCGCCGATGACGACCGCCCCCCGGGAGGATGGAAGGGGGATGAGATGATGATCCCAGGCCTTGCGGAGGATTCGGCAGGGGCTGGCCGAAGCAGTCATGGGCAGGATGGGGATCTTCTCCTTTTTGGCGAGGTAGACGGCCCCGGGCTTCACCTCGTGGATGGGTCCCTTCGGCCCGTCAACAGCCAGCGTGGGCCAATACCCTTGCCTCATCAGCCTGCGGAGGCCAATGAGCCCTCTCACCCCTCCCCGGGAGGCTGAACCTCGCGCGACTTCATAACCGAAGGAACGCATGGTGCGGGCCTGGGCATCCCCGTCCCGGCTGAGGCTGACCATCCCGGCCACCTTCCTCCCCCGCAGAGAGGTCATCAGGAGGAACATTCGCCCGTGGAAAAAGGCCAGCACCCCCAACTGCCCGGAAACCTGCATGGAATCAAGGCGTTCCATCCCTTCGAGACGAATCCGCATGGTAGCCGCGACCCCCTTGAGCAGGGTTCCCATCATAAAGGGAATCAAAACCTTCGCGAGATCCGGCCTATTTCGACGTTTTTCCAAGGACGGCATCCGCCCGGGCCTCCAGGTCCTCCAGCATCCCGGCAAGGATTTCACAATCTGTTTCCACATCGGAATTTTGTTTTGCTGCTCCGGGCTCCCAGGGGGAACCAAAAAAGATAACCCCGCGGCCAAAAGGCAGGGGAAGGAGGTAGCGGTCCCAGGCGGACCGGAAGAGGAGGGCAGGCCGGGCGGAGGTCGTCACGGGAATGATGGGGATTTTGAGTTTACGCGCGGTGAAAATGATCCCCGGCTTGACGATGTGACCCGGCCCCCTTGGGCCGTCCACCGCAAGGGCGCCGATCTTCCCCTTCCGGACGAGGCGTATCATCTCTCCCAGGACCCGGGCCCCTCCCCGGCTGCTGGACCCCCGGATAACCTCATATCCGAAACCCTTCAGGATTTTGCTCTGGACCTCGCCAAGGAAGCTGATGCTGGCCATAATGGCCGCCCGATATCCTTCCATCCCCCTGACCATCAGAAACTGCCTCCCGTGGAAAAAGGCCAGAAGGAAGGGCATGTCGGACTTTAACATGGCCAAAGCCCGTTCATCGCCCTGATAATCCACCCTCATGGTCGCCCAGAGAGACCTGATGAATATCCTTCCAAAGGCCGAGAACAGGGGTACGGCCTTGTAGGCGACCCTCTTTCCCCACTTGCGGAATACCTTATTCTTTTTGCGAGGCGACGCCATTGGAGGGACCATTCTCCGTGAGGAGGGAGTAAAGGCGGGAGTACTCCCCTCCCAGCCTCAGCAAATCCGCGTGCTTCCCGGATTCCACGATCCCGCCTCCGGAGATGACGACGATCCTGTCGGCATCCCTGACGGTGGAGATCCTGTGGGCTATGACGAGGGTGGTGCGGCCCCGGACAAGATTCTCCAGCGCCCTCTGGACCAGAAGCTCCGATTCGGTGTCGAGGGAACTCGTGGCTTCATCCAGGATCAGAATGGGGGAATCCTTGATCAGCGCCCTGGCGATGGAAAGCCTCTGGCGCTGCCCCCCGGACAACCGTGTGCCCCGCTCCCCGATGACCGTATCCACCCCCTGGGGAAGGGAAAAAACAAAATCGTGGGCAAAAGCCGCCTCGAGGGCCCTTTCCAGATCCTCGTCGGGAACCTCGGGCATCCCGTAGCAGATATTGCTTCTGATGGTGTCATGGAAAAGGACCACCTCCTGGGACACGATGGAGACCTGTCTGCGTAGGCTTGCCTGGGTGACGGTGCGGACATCATGGCCGTCAATAAGGACCGCCCCCTCGGTGACATCATAAAAGCGGGGAATGAGGTTGACCATGGTCGTCTTTCCGCCCCCGCTCGTGCCCACGATGGCAAGCCTGGTAGCGGGCTCGATTTCCAGGTTGATGTCTTTAAGAACCCATTCGGCGCCGTAACGGAAGCTGACGTTTTCAAAGCGGATATGGCCCTTTGACCTCGGCAGCTCCAGGGCATCCTCGGCGTCGGCGACCTCGGGGGCAAGGTCCAGGATCTCAAAGATCCTTTCGGAGGCGGCGATCCCCTGCTGGATCATGTTGTTGACCGAGGTCAGGTGCTTGACGGGTTCATACATCATCATCAGCGCGGCCATGAAGGAAAAGAACTCTCCTACCGTCATTTTCCCATTCAGGACCGTGATCCCCCCGACCCAGATGATCAGGGCTACTGAAGCGGCCCCGATGAACTCGATGACCGGGTTTGATGCCGCCCTGACCCGCTGGATCTTCAGAAAAGTCTTGACGAGTTTCCGGTTTTCCTCCTGAAACCTCTCAAGTTCCTTCTGCTCGGTCCCGAAAGCCTTGATCAGACCGGCCCCGCTGATCCTTTCCTGGATCAGTTTGCTCAATTG
>JAFGWO010000249.1 GCA_016937135.1 Pseudomonadota bacterium | reverse complement strand
GTAATCCCTGAAACGCCATCGGGCATCAAACTTTCAGGGCCTTTTGAAGAGAAAGGAGCAAACCATGAAGACAGCCGGCATCATCGGAGGGATGAGCTGGGAGTCCACCATCCCCTATTATCAGGAGATCAACCATGCGGTGCAGAAAAAGCTCGGCGGGCTGCACTCGGCTCCCCTGATCATCTTCAGCGTTGATTTTTCGCCGTTGGCGATCATGCAAGAAAATGGGGATTGGGACGGGATCGCGGGGACCCTTTCCGGCGCCGCCCGTTCCCTGCAGCAGGGGGGCGCCGATTTCGTGCTCCTCGCCACCAACACCATGCACCAGGTAGCCGACCGGATCGAGGAGGCTGTTTCCATCCCTTTTGTCCACATTGCCGACGTCACCGGCGCGAGGATCTTAGAGCGGGGCATGAAAAAGGTCGGCCTGCTCGGGACAGCCTTTACCATGGAGCAGGAATTCTATCGATCCCGCCTCCTTGAACGGTTCGGCATCGAGGCTATTATTCCCGCCGAAGGGGATCGCCGCTTTGTCCACGGCACTATCTATAACGAGCTGTGCTGCGGCCGGTTTCTGGACAGCTCCAGAAAGGAATTCCTGCGGATCATAGGGGAGCTTTCCGACCGGGGGGCGGAGGGGATCATCCTCGGATGCACCGAGATCCCCCTCCTGGTTACTTCCGAGCATACCGACATCCCTCTTTTCGACACGGGAAGGATCCATGCCGAAGCGGCGGTGGAGATGATCCTGGAGGGGAAAAGATTGTCCAGAGTCCAGAGTTGAGAGTCCAGAGAAAAGGAACGACTCTGGTGCACCCCCTTTTGACGTTCGACCTGACCTTCAAAGCGGAAGGCAGATCTCGACCACAAGGCCTCCGTCGGGGGCGTTGAAAGCCCGGACGGTTCCACCATGTACCTGGATCACCCGCTGGGTGATGGCAAGGCCGATCCCTGTTCCCCCCGTCTCTCTTTCGCGTGCCTCCGCCACGCGGAAAAAGGGCTGAAAAATATTGTCCAGCAGCTCCTCGGGCACCCCCGGGCCGTGGTCCCTGACCCGGATAATGGCCACGGTGCCATCCCTGCCTTCCTGTTTTTCAAGGGAAACCTCCACCCCGGTCTCCTCCTTCGTGTGCCTTGCGGCGTTGCGCACCACGTTTTCCACGGCCTGCCGGATCATCTCCCGGCGGCCGCTCAAAACTACCTTGTCGATGCGGACGGACCGGACTTCCCGGTTTCGCCGCTCCGCCTCGAAGTCGGCGTCCCGGACGATCTCCTGGACGACCTCTGCCAGATCAACAGGTTCCTTCCCGGGGGTTTCGACCCCGCCCTGCATCGAAGAAAGGGTCAGCAGCTGGCCGATAAGGTCGTTAAGCCTCTCCGCTTCCCTCCGGATCCGGCTGAGGGATGCCTCGAGCCCCGGCGACGCCTTCCTTCCCGCCAGTTCCAGAGCGACGCCCATCCGGGCGAGGGGGGAGCGGAGTTCGTGGGAAATGTCCCGGAGCATCCGGTCCCGGGAGGTCAGAAGGTCCTGGGTCCTCGCCGCCATAAGGTCAAACTCGCGGGCAAGGTCCCCTATCTCGTCGCCGCGGGCGGTGATCGAGGCAGAGGCGCGCACTTCCAGGTCCCCCTCGGCAAGCCGGCGTGTGGACATCTTCAGGCGGGTGATCGGAAGGGAAAGGGACCTTGCCAGGAGCCATGCCAGGAGTCCGGAAAAAACGATAGCGATGACGAACCGCTGCCAGAGAACCCGCGGCTGGAAAGGTGGCGGCAGGGCGTTTCTTTTGGGGATCTTCTGGGCCGCTACCACGGAAGCCCCTTCGGGACCGTCCACCCTCGCTACAAGCCACAGGCCGTCCTTTGTTTCGAAAACCCTGGGCGGGCTCCCCATCCAGACCGCCGTGACGGCTTCGGCTGCCACGGGGGGAATTGGACTCCCGGCAAGGGGGATTCCTTCCCGATCCACAAGGAAGATCTCCACCCCGGGGCGGCCTGCATACTCCCGGATCAGGGTCCTGGTCTCTTCCCTTTTCCCGTCGGAATCGAGACCCATCGCCGCGATAGCGAAAACCCGAAGGGACGCCATATCCCGGGTCATTCTTTCCTCCCGGATCTTTCCCGCGTCCCTGAAAAAGAAGACCAGAATGTTTGCGATGGAAACGAGGACCAGGAGGAGCCAGAACCAGATAAAGATCTTCGCAAACAGGCTCCCGGACAGTCTTTTCATTCCCTACCGGTCCCCTTCCCCGGCCGGGTTTTTTCCGCTTCCCGCCGTGTACTGGTAGCCAGCCCCACGGATGGTGCGGATGCGCTCCGTTTCTCCCGCCCGGCTCCCCAGTTTTCTCCGGAGGCTGCTGATGTGGACATCCACGCTCCGGTCGTAGGGGGTCAGCCTGCGCCCCAGGGCCTCACGGGTCAGCTCCTCGCGTGACACAATCGACCCGGCTCTTTTCATGAGAAGAGCCAGGAGGTCGAATTCGGCCGCGGTCAGCAAAACCTCCTGCTCCCCCTGCCACACGGCCCGGCTCTCCGGGTCCAGGACGACATCCCCCACGCAAAGACGGGTTTTCTCACCGCCGCGGTCAGCGGGGTGCTCCGGAACACGCCGCATGACCGCCCGTATCCGGGCAAGGAGCTCCCGCGGATTGAAAGGCTTCGGAAGGTAATCGTCCGCCCCCATCTCGAGGCCGACGATCCGGTCCACTTCTTCCCCCTTTGCCGTCAGCATGAGCACAGGGGTGCCGCTCCGGTGCCGCAATTCCCTGAGAAGGTCGATGCCGCTCATCCCGGGCAGCATCACATCGAGGACCACCAGGCAAAATCCGCCTCCCAGGGCAAGATCCAGGCCCTCCCGGCCGGTGTGGACCGCCTTGACCTCGAAACCCTCCGGCTCGAGGAACTCGGCCAGGAGTTCGCAGAGTTCAATGTCGTCATCGACGACAAGGATCCGTTTCATGGCTCCTTTTTCCTGATCCCTTTCCATAGGGTCCATTCTAGCCCGAACACCGCCCGGGGTGGGTAAAGAATTGTAACCCTCTTAAGGGTTCTTTACGAAAATTAACCCTGCCTTTGCAAAAGATCACCCACGCTTCATGTCCGGAGGACTATGTTTCCCGACAGAACGGCCACAACGCAAAACAGGGAGGCTCCACATGAACCGGAAGGGATTTCATCAAACAGCCGCATTTGCAGCAGCGGTCCTTCTCCTCCTTTCTCCGGTCCCATCCCGGGGAGAATCGCTGACCTTGAGGGACGCCCTCGAGATCGCCCTTTCCGGAAACCCGGACCTGCAGATCGCATCCGTCAATCGTGAGTCCGCACAAGTCGAGGTTTCTCGCCAGAAAGCCGGATTTCTTCCCACGATCAGCGCCGGCCTGAGCGGCACGGAATACCTGGGGAGCGGCGAGGAAGATGAGGGATATCGGACGGCAAATGCAGGGGTGACCGCCCGTTATAACCTTTACAGCGGCGGTGCCGATTCGGCTTCCCTGGCTGGGGCGGAAAGGGAATTTTCCGCATCCGGCCTGGATTTCGAACAGGAAAGGCAGAAGCTGTTCCTGGATGTGACCGCGGCCTACCTGGACGTTCTGAGCGGTTCCGAGATCCTGGCTGTCCGGGAGGAAGACGTTGCCGGGGCCCGGACACAGTTGGAGCGGGTCGAAGCTCTTTACAAGGCAGGCTCCCGCCCCGTGACGGACCTGTATCAGCAGCAGTCCTCGGTCAAGGAAGCGGAATTGGCTCTCATTTCAGCACAGAGGGATCTTCAGGCGAGCCGCCTGCAGTTGCTTCTTGAGCTGGGCCTCGAAAAAGACCCGGATTTTGACGTTTCCGATCCCGTTCTCCAGGAAAGGGTGGCGGAGGTCCAAATGGATCTTGAGGGAATGATCGAAGCGGCCCTGGAAAACCGCAGGGATATCGCGGCGCAAAGGGAAAGGATCGAGGCGGCGAGAAGCAGGATCTCCCAGGCCAGGTCGGGGTCATCCCTGACCGTCGATCTTTCTGGAAGCCTTACCGCCGGCTACAACAGCCTGCGGGAGGGGACTTTTCCCGAGCAGATGGGTGCGGACGACGTCACCGCGTCCGTAGGGATCGACCTGACTTTCCCTCTTTTTGACGCGCGGCAGACAAGCCACGCTGTCAGGCAGGCGGAGCTTGCCCTGGTTTCGGAACAGGTGGCGTATAACCGGTTGTGCCAGCAGGTCAGAAAGGAACTGGGCCAGGCCTTGGAAGATTACCGGATGGCTGTGAAAAGCCTGGAAGTATCGGAGGCCAGGCTCCTTTGGGCCGAAAAAGCCCTTGAATCGGTCAGCGCCCGCTACGAGGCAGGAGCGGCAACCCTGGTGGAACTCAACGATGCACGGAGCGAAGCGAGCCAGGCCAGATACGACGTTGTAAAATCCCGGCATGACCGCCTGATGAGGGTATTTGACGTCTTTTATTACCAGGGGAAAATCGAAGCCGCGATGGATAATGTTCTCGGAGGAGGGATCCGGTCATGAGCAAGGGAACGCGCAGGTTTTTTAAGATAACAGTGATTCTGGCCGGGATCCTGTTCCTGGCTGTCCTGGCCGTCCGCATCGTGCCGGCCTTCCTGGAAGGAAAGGAAGCGGGGGAAGGCGGGCAGGAATTCAGGACGGGCCTGGTCGCCCGGGGCACCTTCGAAAAGACGATTTCCAGCACGGGGACCCTCACGGCGGTGGGGAACGTTGATGTGGGGACCCAGGTATCCGGAACGGTATCCAAGGTTTTCGTGGACTACAACGACAAGGTATCGACGGGTCAGGTCCTGGCTGTCCTGGATCAATCCTCCATTAATGCCGCCGTCAACGTTTCCGAAGCGGCCGTCCAGATGCGGGAAGCTGAGATGGAAAAAGCCGAGGCTGAATACAACCGCTACCGCCCCCTTTATGAGGCCGGTCATCTTTCGGAGGAGGAATTCTTTGCCTATCGGACAACCCTGAAAACAGCCGCCGCATCCCTGAAGCAGGCCGAGGCCGAACTGGAGACAAACAGGATCAACCTGGGACATACGGTGATCCGGTCCCCCATCGACGGAACGGTTATCGAGCGCAGCGTGGACGCCGGCCAGACGGTGGCTGCCAGCCTTAGTTCTCCGACCCTTTTTATCATCGCGAAAGACCTTTCCTCCATGGAGATCGAGGCGAGCGTGGACGAGAACGACATCGGCTTGATCAGCCAGGGGCAGAAGGTCAATTTCACCGTTCTGGCCTTCCCGGAGGAGATGTTTCACGGAACTGTGAGCACCATCCGGCTAAACCCCGAAGTGGTTTCCAACGTCGTCAACTACACCGTGATCGTCAACGTCGATGGCACGAAAGACCTTCTGCTTCCCGGGATGACAGCTACGGTGGATTTCATCGTCTCCAGGATCGAGAACGCCCTCCTGGTGCCCAGTGGCGCCTTGCGGATTTCCTCCCGGGCGGGAGGGGGATCTTTGACGGAAAAAACAGATCCAAAACTGTCGAAATCAGGAAAGGTGGTGTTCATCGTCCCGGTGTCCGGGCAGATTCATCCAGTCCCGGTCACGGTCCTTGACGACAACGACACCGTCAGCGCCGTCGAGGAAACCATCGAACTGAGAGAGGGGTCCGAGGTTGCAACCGGTCTTGTCCAAGGAGAAAGTTCTTCCACCGGGCAGGGAAACGGCGGGATCGCTTCCAGGCTCATGCCTGGCCCGCCCGGAAGGAGAAAGTAAAACCTGATCATTTCCCATTAGGAGCCTGCCATGGAAACCATCGTTCTGAGAAATGTCTCAAAGATCTACCAGACCGGCGAAAACCGTGTGATGGCCCTTTCTGGAGTTGATCTTACTGTAAGCAAAGGGGAGATCCTGTCCGTCATGGGGGCATCGGGGTCGGGAAAATCCACCATGCTCAACATTCTGGGCTGCCTCGATGCGGTCACTAGCGGTGAATATGTCCTTGACGGACACCGGGTCTCCGATCTGGCGCCAAATGAGCTTGCTGACATACGAAACCGGAAGATCGGATTTGTTTTCCAGGGCTTTAACCTTCTTCCCCGGACTTCGGCCCTTGAGAACGTCGAACTCCCCCTCCTTTATGACAGAAGCCACCGGATAAAGGACCCTCGGAAAGAGGCAGCCGCCGCCCTGGAACGCGTGGATCTCGGAAGCAGGCTCGACCATATCCCGAGCCAGCTTTCCGGGGGTCAGCAGCAACGCGTCGCCATCGCCCGGGCACTGGTGACCCGTCCCGCCATCATCCTCGCCGACGAACCGACGGGCAACCTGGACAGCCGCACCTCCCTGGAGATCATGGGTCTGTTCCAGGATCTTAACAGGGAAGGGGTCACCATCCTGATGGTGACCCACGAACCGGACATCGCATCCTTCACGGAGAGGATCATCGAGATGAGGGACGGAATGGTGATCGGCGATCACAGGGTGCTTGACCGGGGGGACGCGGCGCGGGATCTTGCCAGGGTTTCATCAGGTTCCCCTCCCGGCTCTTTTCCTGAAACCGTTGAAACAGAGGCGCACACGCGATGAAAACTCTCAACCTGTTCAGGGCGGCCCTGACCGCCATCGTGCGAAACAAGATGCGCAGTTTTCTGACCATGCTGGGCATCATCATCGGCGTTGCCTCGGTTGTGGCCCTTGTTTCCCTGGGGGCGGGCGCCCAGTCCGACATCGAGAGCCAGATCAATTCGATGGGGACCAACATGGTGATCATCATGCCCGGGAGCAGCGATTTCGGAGGGATCAGGGGGGGAAGGGGAACGGTTAAGACCCTGAAATTAAAAGATGTGGATTATCTCAGGGAAGAGGCGTCGAACCTGACCCATGTTTCCGCCATGATCCGGCTTCAGGAGCAGGTTGTCGCAGGGAACACCAACTGGAACACTTCTGTTTCGGGGGTGGACCCTGAGTATCTGAGCATCCGGAACTGGGAGGTTTCTGCAGGCCGGGGGTTTGACCGGCGGGAAGTCGCCGCCCGGGCGAAGGTGGCGGTTCTGGGCCAGACGGTCGTCGAGGAGCTTTTCGGGAACGCGGATCCGCAGGGGAGCCGCATCCGGATCAGGACCGTACCCTTTACCGTCATTGGCGTGCTTTCCTCCAAAGGTCAGAACGCCATGGGACAGGACGAGGATGACCTCATCCTGGTGCCGTCGACCACGGCCCTATACCGGCTCAGTGATGGGGAGAGCATCGACGCGATCATGGCCAGCTCCGTGTCCGAAGAGGCTATCGCGGAGGCGGAAGATGAGATCGGGGAGATACTCCGGGTCAGCCACCGCCTTGCGGACGGGGAAGATGATGATTTTTCCATCAGGAACCAGAGCGAACTGGTCAGCATGGCCACCTCGGTGACGGGAACTCTCACGATCCTCCTGGCTGCGGTGGCGGGGGTTTCCCTTCTGGTAGGCGGCATCGGGATCATGAACATCATGCTGGTGTCGGTGACCGAAAGGACCCGGGAGATCGGGATTCGCATGGCCCTTGGGGCCAGAGGTATCGACATTCTTTTCCAGTTTCTTGTCGAAGCGACCGTGTTAAGCCTTCTGGGAGGAATCCTCGGCCTTCTTGGAGGCCTGGGAGGGGCCTACCTCCTTGGCTCGGCCATGGACACGAGCGTGCTTCCGAACATCTTCTTCATGGTCGCTGCCGTGTTTTTTACAAGTCTGGTGGGGATTTTCTTCGGCTTCTATCCGGCCCGGAAAGCGGCGAATTTAAATCCTATCGAAGCCTTGAGATACGAATAGCCGGCTATAACAGCCAACCCTCAATTGGCTTCCAGCACGGCGCTTAAAAACTGCTGGGTCCTTTCGCTTTTGGGATTTCCGAAGATCTGGTCCGGAGGACCCTGTTCCTCGATCTTTCCGTCATAGAAGAAGCACACCCGGTCCGAGATCTCCTTGGCGAACCCCATCTGGTGCGTCACCATCAACATGGTGAGGTTGTGCTTGTGCACCAGCTTGCGGATGACCGTGGTCACTTCCCCGATCACTTCCGGGTCCAGCGCGGAGGTCACTTCGTCAAACAGCATGACTTTGGGGCGCATGGCGAGGGACCTTGCAATGGCGACCCGCTGCTGCTGTCCGCCTGACAGGCGGGAAGGGTGCTCATGGGCCTTTTCCAGCATCCCGACCATGTCCAGGAGCTCCTCGGCTCTCTTTATGGCGTCCGCCTTGCTCATGCCCAGGACCTGAACGGGAGCCTCGATGCAGTTCTCAAGGGCGGTCATGTGAGGAAAGAGGTTGAAATGCTGGAAGCACATCCCGATGTTCAGGCGCTGCCTGCGAAGATGCTTTTCGTCCGCCCAGACAAGCCCCCCGTTTCTGGACATATGGGTCAGGGGCTCGCCGTCCACATAAATGATGCCGTCGTTGATCTTCTCAAGGGCCATCAGCATCCGGAGAACCGTCGTCTTACCTGATCCGGAAGGACCGATGATGGCCACCATCTCCCCTTCCGCAACGTCAAGGTCCAGGGAGTCCAGAACGACCAGATCTCCGTAACGCTTGGTCACTTCGTGGAACCGGACGAGGGGGATGTCCTCCCCTTCCAGTTTGGCCGGGTAGTGGAAAACAGTCGGCTTCATGTTCACCTCAATCCCATTTTCCGGCGGATTTTTACCTCCGCCTTTCGAAGAACCGCCGCGGTGGGCAGGGAAATCAAAAGAAAGATAACGCCCACCATCGTATAGGGTTCGAGAAACCGGTAGTGCTCGGACCCGATGGAGTTGGCCGTGTGCATCAGCTCGGCCACCCCGATGACCGAAAGCATCGGCGTATCCTTGAAGATGCCGACGAGATAGTTGCCCATCCCGGCGAAAGCGGGCGGGATCGCCTGGGGAATGATAACGCGGTAATAGGTCCGCGTCGGACTCAGGCTCAGGGATGTGGCAGCCTCCCACTGCCCCTTGGGCACGCTGTCGATGCCCCCCCGGTAAACCTCCGAAAGATAGGAAGCATAGTGCAGACCGATGGCGATCATCCCAGCCGGCCATGGCGACAGCATGACCCCGAACTGCGGTCCAACATAAAACACGAAAAATATCTGGAGGATCAAGGGGGTCGAACGGATGAATTCCACGAACTCGCGGATGGGCTTGTTCACCAGCTTGAACCGGGTCCGCTGGGCCAGGGCGAAAAACAGGCCCAGAACCATGGCGATGCCGTAGCCCAGGAGCGCCGCGAGAATGGTCCTTCCCGTGGCCTCTACCAGGCGCGGGGTTATCTGCCAGACGAATTCCCACCGCCAGTCAAACATCACAGCCTCTTCCCGACCTTGCGGGCCATCAGGCGTTCAAGCCATCTCATGAACGGCGTGATCAGGCCGCGCGACATCAGATAATAAAGGACCAGGGCGATTCCGAAGACCTGCGCTGAAAGATAGGTCGTGCTGTTGATCTTTTTGGCCATGAACATCAGGTCGCTGACGGAGATCAGGGCCACAAGGGCGGTCCCCTTGAGGAGCTCGATGAGCAGGTTTCCCCACGGAGGAAGCATGTTGAGAAGGGCCTGGGGAAAGATGATCCGGCGCATCCTTATGGCGGGGGACATGCTGAGGGCGGTCGCGGCCTCCCATTGCCCCTTGGGGACGGACTGGATCCCTCCCCGGACGAGCTCCGCGCCGTAAGCGCCCAGGTTCATCCCGACGGCAATGAACCCGGCCGTGAACTTCTCCAGGGTCAGGCCAAAAAGGGGCAGTACAAAGAAGATCCAGTAGATCTGGACCAGCAGGGAGGTGCCGCGGAAGATCTCAACATAGACCGTCGCGGGTCCATACACCAGGCGGTTTGTCGACAGACGCATCAGGCCGGCGATGACTGCGATGATGATCGCAAGAGCGGCCGAGAGCATGGTAAGCTCGATGGTGGTCAACGATCCCCGGATAAGCTCCGGTCCGTGATCTTTCAGGAAAACCAGAAATTCCATCGCCCTTCCCTGACACAACGGAGCCAGGCCCGGATCACCCTGGCCAGGCGGCCCGACTTATCGACCCGCGCCTCCGGGTCATGACCGGCCTACCAAACGTTTCCGAAAAAAAGCGCGGGAACCACGTGGGCCCCCGCGCATTAGGATCCTACCGGTTTTTACAGACCCATTCCGTCTTCATGTCTCCGGGCAGCTGGTCCTTCCCGTAGCCGTATTCCTCGACAGCCTTGAGCATCTTTTCGGTCCCGATGTAATTTTTCAGGGCGGCATTGAATTTGGCCCGGAAATCCGAATCCTCGGGCCTGAAGCCGATGCCTACCCAGTTCAGATATTTTTCGGGGAGTGCCGAGGGATTCGTAACCTCGACATCGTTTGCGGCCTCCTTGGCGAGGTTAAGGGCGGAAAAATAGGTGACCCCACCGGCATCGGCCCGGCCTGAGCGGACGGCAGCCAGGATCTCCGTGTTGCCCGGAACCGTCATGATGTTCTTTTCAGGGACACCTTCCGCCTTGGCGGCCTCCACGGTGTTATATCCTGCGCCGGTCACAAAGATGGCGTTTTTCTCCTGGATATCCTTGTAGTTCTGAAGCCCCTTGGGGTTGCCCTTCGCGACGATGAAGGCATCCCCGAATATGCCGACCGGTTCCGAGAAGTCCACGTTCGCGCACCGGCTGCTGGTGATGTACATTCCCCCGGTGATGATATCGAAGCGGTTGGCCTTCAGGCCGGGTATGAGACCGCCCCATTCGGTGACCACCGGCTCTATGTCCGTGTAACCCATTTCCTGAAGGATGCCGATGGTGATGGCATTGGCGAACCCGAGGGGCTTGTTGTTCTCCCCGGGGTAGGCCCAGGGGATCTCATTGGCAAAGCCCAGGCGGATTGTCTTCCCGGATTCGATCCTGTCCATGAGGGGACCGGCCTGTGCCACCCCCACGGCCAGACACAGGATGAGGGCCAGGGAAACGGGCAAGGAACCCCGAAGGATCCGCAGCGTTCTTCCTCCATGAATTTCCGTTCTTTTTTTAAAAAACATGACGCCTCCTTTTTTGTCTTTCAGCCACCCCCCGGGACAGCCTGCCCGATCATTATCGATGGAACATCTCAGGCCGACTCAGGGTTTGTTGATCAGAAGGAATGTGAATGAAATGATTTGAGCCCTAATATTATTATCTATCAAAGAGCCTTTGTCAAATCTAACGGAAAGAAGAATCGATGCAAAAAAACATCATTTTTACATGAGGATATCATAATCCGGCCAGGGTTTTCTTCCAGCTACAGCATCTTTCGCCCTTTTTTATTCCTGTGGATTCAAATGAATTCCATTGGTTTCCACATCTGAAAAAGTCTTTTGGGGAGCCAAAGGAAAGAAGATCCCTGAACTGATTTGCACCCAAATTGTCAGACGACTTTTGCCCCTGTCCATGGACCGGGATCACCCGTCTGATCGTCTGGATATTTGTTTTCAGGAATGGGGAGAAACCATGCCCCGGGGTGTTGCCGCATCGCTACGGTCCGTGGCAAAGACCTCTCAGAGAACGGGGAAGGTTGATGCCTGTGCGAAAAACCATCAACGCGGCCCGGGTGCGGGACGCCCGGATCCGGGATTGGGTGTCGCGTCATGGATCCGTGAGGAAAGGGAAAACCGCGCTTTTCCCTAACCGTTGCGCAAAAAGGCCCGTATCGGACTTTTTGCGACCCTATCAGAGCCCCCTCTGCGGGTGAATTCCTCCCGGCTATCAATCCTGGTCCGGCTGTGCCTCGTGGCTTTTTCCCGCTGCCCGCCTTCCGAAAACCCGCTCCACCAGCACGAAGAAAAGAGGGGCAAACAGGATCACCAGGAGGGTGGACGTAATGACCCCGCCCACGACG
>JAFGWO010000248.1 GCA_016937135.1 Pseudomonadota bacterium | reverse complement strand
TGATGACCGATCATGGCTCCGGGCGGCCCTTACCCGGGCCGCGGTACATAGGGTCGCGAAAATTCCAATGCGGGACTTAACGCTTCCCGGAAAGGGAAAAGCGGGGTTTTCCCTTTCCTCCTTATTCCTCGAAAAACCGTTCACCCCTGATGAGGTCTTCGTAAGTCTCCCTCTCCCTCACGATCTCAAACCGGCTGTCCATGACCATGACTTCGGCGGCGCGGGGGCGTGAATTGTACTGGGAAGACATGGAAAACCCGTAGGCTCCCGCGCTCATGACCGCAAGCAGCTCCCCTTTTTCAGGAATAGCCAGGCGAAGGTCCCGTCCGAGGAAATCACCGGATTCGCAGATGGGGCCGACCACGTCGGTGATCTCCCGGGTTTCATCCGATTCGCGGACCGGCACGATCTTCTGATAGGCCTCGTAAAGGCTGGGTCTTATGAGGTCGTTCATGGCCGCATCGACAATGACAAAATTCTTCGTGGCGCCCTTTTTCCGGTAAAGGACCTTCGTGACGAGGATCCCCGAGTTTCCAACGATGACCCGCCCGGGTTCCAGAATCAGGGTCCGGTTTCCGTTGCCGAGGGCCTTCAGGACGGTTTCGGCGTAATCCGCGGGGAGGGGGGGGGATTCCTTGTCGTAGATGATCCCGAGTCCCCCTCCGATGTCCAGGTACCGGATGGGGATCCCTTCTCCCTCGATCTTCTCGATAAGGTCCATGAGGCGCATGACCGCCTCCCCGAAGGGATCCGAGGTCGTCAACTGGGATCCGATGTGGCAATCGATGCCCGCTACCCTGATCCCGTCCAGTTCAGCGGCCTGCCTGTAAAGGGCCAGGGCTTCGGTGACAGGGATCCCGAACTTGTTTTTCTTCAGCCCCGTGGAGATGTAGGGGTGGGTTTTCGGGTCCACATCGGGATTCACCCGCATTGCCACCGGGGCGGTTTTTCCGAGGGAACAGGCCACCCGGGCCAGGGTCTGGAGTTCCTCGCCGGATTCCACGTTGAACATGAGGATCCCGGCCTCCAGGGCCAGCTCCATTTCCCGAGCCGTTTTCCCGACACCGGAGAAAACGATCCTTGATGGGTCGATCCCGGCCTTCATGGCCCTGTGCAGTTCTCCTCCCGAGACGATATCCGCGCCCGTTCCCATTCCGGCCATGAGGCGAAGCACGGCCAGGTTGCTGTTGGCCTTGACCGAGTAGCAGACCAGATGGTCGATGCCGGAAAAGGCCTCGGCGAAGACCCTGACGTGCCTTTTGATGGTTGAGGCGCTGTAAAGGTAGAAAGGGGTGCCGACTTTATCCGCGATGGTCCGCACGGGGACATCCTCGCAATAAAGCTCTCCCCCCCTGAAATGGAAAAAATTCATGATCCTTTCTACCTCTTTGAGATGGTTTTTCCCCGGCCCTGTCCTGAATACCGGATAAAGGGTAAAAATCTATCAGAGGCGTTCACCGGGTGTCAATCGGCCCTTTCAGGAATGGGGGCGCCCTCGTCCCACGGGCCGGAGGGATACTCCGGCGGACCTTTCACACCGCAGGCCGCCGCCCCCAGCAGAAGTACGAGGAGGCTAGCCGCGGCGAGCCGTTTCAAGCCATTCACGGGCTTTCTCCATGGCGGATCGGACCTGCCCGGGAGCCGTCCCTCCCGGAATGTCGCGTTTAGCCACCGAGGCCTCCGGCGTGAGTAACCCGAAGATATCCTCCCCGATGAGGCCGCTGTGCTTTCGCATTTCCTCGAGGGACAGGGCCGCAAGACCGCAGCCTCTTTCCACGCACAGAGCCACCAGCTTGCCGGTCACCTCGTGGGCATTTCGGAAAGGAAGCCCTTTGAGGGTCAGATAGTCGGCGAGGTCAGTGGCCAGCATCAGGGGATCCTCCGCTGCTTCCGTCAGCCGCCTGGTGTTGAACCCGATGGAATCCATGAGCCCCGCCATGATCTCGATGGAGCCGAGGAGGGTTTTCGCGGAATCGAAAAGAGGTTCCTTGTCCTCCTGGAGGTCGCGGTTATAGGTCAGGGGAAGACCCTTCAAGGTTGCGAGGAGGGACATCAGGTTCCCGATAGTCCTTCCCGTCTTGCCCCTGACCAGTTCGGCGGGATCGGGATTTTTCTTCTGGGGCATCATGCTGCTTCCGGTTGAGAAGGCATCCGGCAGGGTGACGAAACCGAACTCCGAGGTTGCCCAGATCACGATCTCTTCCGCCATCCGGCTCAGATGGATCTGGCACAAAGCCGCATTGAAAAGGAACCTGGCGGCGAAATCCCGATCGGAGACCGCGTCCATGCTGTTTCTCGTCACCGTGGAAAATCCCAGCTCCCGCGCCGTCATCATCCGGTCTATGGGAAAACCCGCTCCGGCAAGGGCTCCGGAGCCCAGGGGGCACTCTTCCATGTTTGCCGGGAGAAAGGCAAACTCCGCATGATCCCTCCGGAACATCTCGAAATAGGCCATCAGGTGGTGGGACAGAAGGACCGGCTGTGCCCTTTGGGTGTGCGTATACCCCGGCATCAGGATGCCGAAATGCTCCTCGGCCCTTTTCAGGAGGACTTCGAGAAGCTTTAAAAGGTCCCGTGCCACATGGCCTGATGTTTCCCGGACGTAAAGCTTGAAATCGAGGGCGACCTGATCGTTGCGGCTCCTTCCCGTATGGAGACGTCCCGCCGCCTCTCCCACCCGTTCTCCCAGAAGGGCCTCGATGTTCATGTGGACATCCTCGAGGTCCTCCCTCCAGGGCTGGGAGCCTTTCTCAAGGTCGGCCAGGATCTTTTCCAGGCCATCCATGATGACCGCCGCGTCTTCCTTCGGGATGATCCCCCGCTCTCCGAGCATCCTCGCGTGGGCTATGCTCCCCCTGATGTCCTGGGGGAAGAGTTCGCGGTCAAAGGATATGGACTGGGAGAACCTTTCGAGGATATTCGAGGTCTTCCCCGAAAATCGTCCCTGCCAGGGTTTCCGGGTCATGGTTTTTCCTCAGGAGAAGGGGATGGAATTATCCGGGTCCATGGGTATGCCCATCAGGAGATCCTCCCCGCTCATGCGCTCCCACCCCTTCGTGGGGAGGGGCCGGTAGACCCCGGTCACCTTGATGGCCGTCCTGGAGGATCGGGGGTCGGTTTCGTGATAGGGGAAAAGGCGGCAGGTGAAGAGACGGGTTTCGTGGTTGAAGCGGAGCCTGGAAACCGGACTGCCTGCGAAATCATCCGTCATGAACTCCGAGAGCTTGATCCTCGGCAGTTTGTGCTTCGCGGCGCACAGGATGCTCGAATGGCCGAAATTCCCCGGTCCGTGGACACCCTCTAACTCGGTCTCCGAGGAACTGTTGGAAAAAACGGTCAGGGTGTTGACGGTGCCCGGGGTCTTGAAAAGATGTTCGCCGTAAAAGCCGGTAACCACATCCCGGAAGACGCGGTGGTCCGGTTTCGGGTTGCACTGGATAACAGCCAGGAGATCGAGGTTCTGGTGTCGGGAAAAATAGAGTTCATTCGCTCTTTCGATTATGGTCATGACGTTGGAATGATGCAGGTCCCGATAGACGAAATCAAAACAGACAAGGGGCATGAAATTGAAGGGGACATTACGGCAGGAGAACAGCAGGAAAGCTTTTCCCCGGTAAAGATCGAAGTGATGTTCCAGATTTTCCTCTCCGGCAAAGGGGTGCGTTTTCGCGAAAAGGAAATATCTTGTGCGGCCGCCGACCTCCCTGACACAGGTCACACACGCGTTGACCGGCTTTGACTGCTGGTCCTTTTCCCATCTGGAAACGACGCTCTCCAAAACTTCCAGGTTGTCCTCACGATACCTTTCCAGAAGCCCCCTGTACTGCTTCAGGGTAATGTGCTCGAGGCCGAAAATGATTACCGTGTTTTCCGGGATCGAGGCGTTTATATATTCGGCCGCCTCCTCAAGGGTCTCCAGAGGGAGGGTGCTTTCCGGGAAGACGAGGAAGTTGACGCGTTCATCCTCGGGAAATTTTGCGGCCACATCGAGGACGGAGAAAAAAAGCTCCCTTTGATTTTCCCGATCAGCGATCCGGTACAGTCTCCCCTTGAGTTTCAGGCGGTTGGGGATCTGGGCGACAAGAACATGGATCCCCTCTCCAACGGGGATTTCGAGATCCACCTTGTGTTCCACTATTTTCAGCATTTTTCAGGGTAGCGACAATTTTGAGAGGATGTATCTCGTGCCTTCCGTGATCTCGAGTGAAGGGAGGGTTTTTCCGTCGGCCCACATCGCATCCGAGATCTCCTCGTTGGTTACCAGCTCTTCGCTTTTCGGCGTTACCAGGTAATATAATATCACAAAGTGGGCGCTGTGCTCGGAGGAAGGGGTGACCTCAAAGATGTCCACCAGCCCCTCCACGTGGACATCCAGCCCAACCTCCTCAGATACCTCTCTTTTGAGGGCGGCGGTGATGGGTTCGCCCGGTTCGATCTTGCCTCCCGGCATGACCCATTTCCCGAGGTATGGGGGGACAGCCCGTTTCGTCAGGAGGACCCGGCCCTCCCCGTTGCGGACCACCGCCACCACTGAGGTTCGCACCCCTTTTTTCTGATATCTCAAAAATCGGCCCTTTTTGAGCAGTCCCTGATCATGGTCTTTTCCTGGCTGCGTTGATCCTGAGACGGAGGGCGTTGATTCTGATGAATCCGCTGGAATCGGCCTGGTTAAAGACGGAATCCTCCTCGAAAGTGGCGAAATCGGACCTGTAGAGGGATTCCTCCGATGTCCGTCCGGCCACGCTGCATCCTCCTTTGAAAAGCTTGATGCGGGCTGTGCCGGTAACTCCTGTCTGCGTTTCGTCCATGCATTTTTGCAGCCACTGCATCTCCGGGGAGAACCAGTATCCGTTGTAGATGAGTTCAGAGTAGCGAGGTATCAGGGAGTCCCTGAGATGCATGACCTCGCGATCCATGGTCAGGGATTCCACAGCGCGGTGCGCCATGTGCAGGATGGTCCCTCCGGGGGTTTCGTAGACGCCCCTGGATTTCATGCCGATATACCGGTTTTCCACCATGTCCAGGCGCCCGATTCCGTTGCGGCCCCCGATCTCATTTAGCCTGGCGAGGAGATTGGCCGGAGAAAGGGTCTCTCCATTGACCGCCCATGGGGTGCCGTCCCTGAAATCCACCGTCACGTATTCGGGTTGGTCCGGGGCCGCTTCCGGCGATACGGTGAGAATGAACATGGATTCGTCCGGTTCCCGCCAGGGGTCCTCCAGGATGCCGCCCTCATAGCTGATGTGGAGGAGATTCCGGTCGCTGCTGTAGGGTTTTTCCTTTGTCACGGGCACCGGGATCCCCCGCTTTTTCGCGTATTCAATGAGGACTGAACGGC
>JAFGWO010000247.1 GCA_016937135.1 Pseudomonadota bacterium | reverse complement strand
GGAGCGGCCCTCGGGTATTTTTGCTTCTGGTGGGGGAAGAAGGTGTACGGGGAAAAACGAATAGAGAAAAGGGAATAGGGAAGAGGGAAGAGGGGAGAGGGATACGTAAAGCGTAAAGGGTAAGCGGCTCTTCTCACCCGCGCCCATTCGCATGGACGTTATCGAGAGGCTTCCTTCTGGTTTCTGGACTTCTGGATTATGTTTTTTTCGTTGGACCTGGGACGCTGGATCTTGCGCCCATCGTTTTTTTTGAGGCAATCGAGAACCCTTTTATGCCGACCATCAAAATTGACCAGGATAAATGTAAGGGGTGCGTCCTTTGCGTTGATGTCTGTCCCCACGAGCTTATCCGCCAGGGGAGGGAGATCAACGATCAGGGGTACCAGTACGCTGTCCTCGACGACCCGGATGGGAAGTGCACCGGCTGCACCGTCTGCGCCGTGGTGTGCCCGGATATGTGCATCGAGGTTTATAAGTGAGACGAAGGAACAGCCAACGACAGGGCAAGGGCACGGCGGGACGAAATGACGAGGACACGACTGGACGACAATGCGAAGATTGATGACCAGACGACGATGAGAATACGGCACAACGATGATCCAGTTACGACCAAACGGCCATGGGGATAAACGACCGAAGGAGAAAATGACTGGTCGAAAAGTATCCCCTCTGAACTCTGAACCCTGAACTCTGAACTCTGAACCGGATTTCCTGGAGGTTTTTTTGAAAGGCGGCAACCGGGTTCTTATCAAAGGCAATGAGGCCATCTGCATGGGGGCCATCAAGTCCGGCTGCCTGTATTACTTCGGCTATCCCATCACGCCGCAGAATGAGATCCCCGAGTACATGTCCAAGGTCCTGCCCGGGCTCGGCGGGGAGTTTGTCCAGGCCGAGAGTGAACTGGCTGCCATCAACATGGTCCTCGGCGCCTCGGCCCTCGGGGTCAGGTCCATGGCGACGTCCTCCAGCCCCGGGATCTCCCTCATGCAGGAGGCCCTTTCCTACATGGCGGGGCAAGAGCTCCCTGCCGTGGTCGTCAACATCGTCCGCTGCGGTCCCGGGCTCGGCGGCATAGCGGCCTCCCAGGGGGATTACTTCCAGGCGGTCAAGGGCGGCGGCCACGGGGATTACAGGCTCATTGTCCTCGCCCCGGCCAGCGTCCAGGAGATGTACGACCTGACCATTCTGGCTTTCGACCTTGCGGACAGGTACCGGAACCCGGTCATGGTCCTTGGAGACGCGGTCCTGGGCCAGATGTTAGAGCCCATTCTCCAGAGAAACGAGGCCCCGCCCCCGCCCGAAAAGCCATGGGCTCTGACCGGGGCCAAGGGGCGCGAGAGGCGCTTTATCAAGTCCCTCTATCTCAAGGAGGGGGAGTTAGAAGCCCACAACCGGAAGCTCCAGGGAAAATACCGGGAGATCCGGGACAAGGAGGTCCGTTTTGAGGAAGTCCAGACCAGGGATGCTGAACTGGTAGTGGCCGCCTTCGGGACCTCAGCCCGCATCGCCCGCTCGGCCGTGCACAAGGCCCGCGCCATGGGCTTGAAGGTGGGGTTGTTCCGTCCCGTCACCGTTTTCCCTTTTCCCTACAGACGCCTCGAGGAACTGTCCGAAAGCGTCGGGAAATTCCTGGTTGTGGAGATGAACACCGGGCAGATGGTGGAGGACGTGAGGCTGGCCGCGGGGTGCAAGGCAAAAGTTGATTTTTACGGCAGGCCGGGGGGAGGAATACCAACGCCCCTGGAAATCCTGGGGGAGATCGAGAAGAAATTCAGAAAAGAAGGATGAAGGATGAAGGATGAAGAGGGAATTAGCCGAATGAAATCACGAGATGGAAGTAAGGCCGCAATCCTTCTTTCTTCCTCCTTCTCCCTTCCTCCTTCTTGTTTCAGGAGTTTCCCATGAGATGCGTTTTTTCAAAGCCCGCGGCCATCAATGACGCGGTCATGCACTACTGCCCTGGTTGCGGGCATGGGGTTGCCCACCGTCTCGTCGCCGAGGCCCTCGATCATTTCGGTATCCTCGAAAAGACGGTAGGGGTCGCCCCCGTTGGATGCGCCGTCCTCATGTACGATTATTTCAATTGCGACGTCCTGGAGGCTCCCCACGGACGGGCCCCTGCCATTGCCACCGGGATGAAGCGGACACGGCCCGACCATGTCATCTTCACCTACCAGGGGGACGGGGACCTGGCGTCCATCGGCCTTTCCGAGATCGTCCACTGCGCCAACCGGGGCGAAAACGTGACCGTCATCTTCATCAACAACACCGTTTACGGGATGACCGGGGGGCAGATGGCTCCGACGACCCTCCTCGGGCAGAACACGACGACGTCCCCCTTTGGAAGGAACCTCAACGCCGACGGCTATCCCATCCGGATGGCGGAAATGCTGTCCACACTGGAGGGCACCTCCTTCGTTGCGAGGATGGCCCTGGATTCCCCGGGGAACATCCTCAAGGCCCGGAAAATGGTTTTCACCGCATTTGACATGCAGGTCCGCAACATCGGCTTTTCCTTTGTGGAACTCCTCGCGGCGTGCCCCACCAACTGGGGGCTCTCTCCCTCGGCCTCCATCAGGAGGATCAAGGAAGAACTGGTCCAGTATTTCCCCCTGGGGATTTTCAAGGAAAAGGTGAAGGCGGATTAT
>JAFGWO010000246.1 GCA_016937135.1 Pseudomonadota bacterium | reverse complement strand
GGTCAGGCTCACCAGATAATCCCTGAAGTTGATCCGGGCAAGATCGCGGCTCTGGTAGAGGACCTCATGGATCAGGGACATGGTCAGGATCCGGTTCTGGCTTTCCTTGAAAATCTGCCGCCCCTGTTCATCCGCTATGTGATGCTCCTGAAGGTTGAGCAGCCCCAGAATGACCTGTAGGTTGTTTTTGACCCTGTGGTGGACCTCCCTGAGGAGAACCTCTTTTTCCGCCACCGACGCGCGAAGCTTTTTCTGGGTTTCAAGGAGGCTCGAGACGTCCCTGACCGTCACCAGGAGATAGGGGCGGCCTTTAAGTTGAAGGGGCCGGGCGGAGAGAAGCCCCTTTTCAAGGGAACCATCCTTGAGGATAAACCGGCACTCGAGGCTATCGATAAATCCCGTCTGGTCCAGGATACGGTAAAATTCGTCTTTCTGGGCGGCAACATCCCATAGGCCAACGGCCTCCGTGGTTTTGCCGATCACGTCATCTTTCCGGTACCCGGAAAGGGTAACAAAACCCTCATTCACATCGGCGATCTTCCTCGTTTCCATATCCAGGATCACGATGGCGTCCGGGCTCGTGTTGAAGATCGCCTCAAACCTCTCCTCTCCCTCCCTGATGGCAGCCTGGGCCTTTCTGATGGCGGTGATGTCCCTCGTTACGGCCAGGAGATGGGGAACGCCGTCAAAAGCGACCAAGGTCCCGGAGGTCAATCCGTAAATAATCTCGCCATTCTTGTGCCGATACTGTATCTCCAGATTCTGCGCGACGCCTTCTTTTTCGAGTGCTTTCATCAGGGCGTTTCGTCCTTCCGGTTCATCAAAAAGGCCGATCTCCAGGCTGGTTTTGCCTATGACCTCCTCCCGGCTCCAGCCGGATATTTTTGAAAAACTGTCATTGACGTCTACGATCCGGCCGTCTTCCGCCCGGGTGACCGTAAAAGCATCGGGGCTCGCCAGAAAAACCCTCCGGAATTTTTCCTCGCTCTCCTCCAGGGCCCTCCTGGCCATCTCCTTTTCCGTGACATCATGGCAGATGATGATCCTTGCGTCCCGCCCCTCGAAAAAGATCTGGTGACAGAATACTTCCACCTGGATGAGGGACCCGTCCTTTTTCCTGTGCCTCCACTGTCCGAGGAGATTTTCACAAGGACGGCCGGGTTTAATGTCCTCCTCCTTTTGCAGCTCCTCATCCGAAAATATTTCCCTCGGGCTTAGGCCGAGAAACTCCTCCCTGGAATACCCGTATTGCCGGACTGCGGCATCGTTGACATCCAGGAAACGGAGGCTCTCGGCATCCAGGACCGCCTTGGGCAAAGGGCTGAGCTCGAAAAGCCTCCGATAACGGTTTTCGGAATCCATGAGCTTTTTTTCAGCATGGACCCGTTTGCTGACATCCCTGACGGAAACCAGGACCTCCCTTTCGTCCATGGCGTTCAGGTACGCCGTAAAATGCATGGGAACAGACGGGTTTTCCGGAATCGCGAGGGTAAATTCACAGACCTGCGCCATCACGGACTGGAATACTTCGCGGACCTTTTGATCGATCAAGGGGGCGACGTCAGGATGCAAAACGGAGAGAACAGGCTTCCCTATGGATTTGACGGGATCAAACCACCCCCCGGAGGTTTTTGCGAACTTGACGTACCTGAGGATTCCCTCGCGGTCGACCACATACTGCACCTCCGGCAGATTTTCGAGTATTTTTTCCATCCTGGATTTGGGTTGGTGCATAGACTCACCGCCATCGAAGGAAAATGGATTATTGATTTTATTTCTACATTATAACGGGTATTTCGACAAAAACGATTTGGACCTTAAAAGGATTTTCTGCCTGTCTGCCATCAGGAATCCATGCGGCATTATTTCCTGAAGGGTTGCCACCCGGTTTTTACTGGTCCTGGCATCCGCAGCAGCCGGAGCAATCGCCGCAGCCTTTTATCTCGGCTTCGGTCGCCTCCCGAACGTCAAGGATTGAGACATCGAAAAAGAGACGCTCGTCGGCGAGGGGGTGGTTTCCGTCAAGAACGATCCCATCCTCCTCAATGCCCGCGACGTTCATCAAAATCGGCCCCTCCCCGGTGTCCACCTGGAATTGCATCCCGACCTCAATTCCTTCCACGCTTTCAAAATGTTCACGGGGAACTTTATAGATCAGCGTTTCATCCCGCACTCCGTAACCCTCTTCCGGCTCCACCACAACGGAGAATTCCTCTCCGGAGCCGCGGCCATCGAGGGCCTTTTCCATCCCCGGGATGATCTGCCCCGCTCCCTGCAGAAAGTCGAGGGGATCCCGGTCCCGGGAAGAATCGAGGATTTTCCCCGACTCATCCTTGAGTGTGTAATGGATGGTTACTACCGCATTTTTTTGAATTTTCACTCGTTCCTCCTTTTATTGCCGGTTTACGACCGCTGGTTTTCAAAGACATAAGGATCCACCGGTTCGGGCCATCTCATCCCGGCCCAGGCATGCATAGCCAGAGCCAGGATCAGGATCCCGCCCCCGACCATCGTGTGGATCCCCGGCTTCTCCCCCAGCGCGAGCCAGACCCAAAGCGGGCCAAGAAACGTTTCTAAAAGCATGATCAGGCCGACCTCCGCGGGAGGGATGAGCTTGGGCGCTACGGTCATTACCGCCAGGGGGATCGGCATGACGATAATCCCCATTGCCCCGAGAAGGAAAAAATCCGCCCCCTGTAAGGGTAAAGGTTTCGCCCAGAGGCCGGATAAAACCGTCGTGGCAATGCCGCTCATAACGACTGCCGGCAGCATATTGATTTTCCCGAATTTTCTGATCAAAACAAAGTTCCCGGCCATAAGAAGCGCTGTCACGAGGGCGATAAGGTCCCCGACGGAAGCCCGACTTCCAAAGTTCCCCCAAAAGACCAGGGTAATCCCTGAAAAACCGGCCACAACCGCGGCCCATGTCCTCACGGGCACTTTTTCCTTGAGAAAGATCCTTGTAAATACGGCCGCGATCAAAGGCATTGCGGCAACGATAACGAGGGCGTTGGCGGCCTTGGTCAGCCGGACGGAGGCGACGAACGTTATCGTACTTAACGCGAAAAAAAAACCCACGATCACTCCGGCAACTCCCATCATGATCGCCTCTTTAAAAAACTTTTTTCTGTCAAGAAGCGCCATCGCGAGGGTAAGAGTCACCGCCGTCAGGAGCCCCCTCCAGAAAATCAGGGTCCATACATCGGCTTGAACGCAGGAGATCAGCAGGGTATCGGGGGACAGGATGAACACCCCTCCCAATGTCAGAAGTATACCCCTGGTACGGTTAGACATCCTTTTCATGGGTTAACAAAACCTGCCTCATCTATCCGGAAATCAAGTAAAAAATGGCGCCCTTCGGCGCCATTTAAAAAATACGTCCGTATTTGAGGGGTAATGGGCAGCTTCCCTCTCAGACCTTAAGAAGGATGCTGACTGCAATGCGGGCTTTTTCCAGGAAGCCTCCGGGAAGGATCCCGAAATACAGGGTTCCAACGAGGGCCAGGGAAATTCCGGTCCAAAGCAGGGGTGACGAGGTGGCCTTGCCGAGTTCCTTTTCGGGTTCTTTCATGTACATCAGGACCACGATCCTGAGATAGTAATATGCAGCCACGGCGCTGTTAAGGATCCCGATAATGGCCAGCCAGTAATACTCACCCTGAATTGCTGCGAAAAACACCGAAAGCTTGGCGGCAAATCCTGCCGTTGGTGGAATCCCGGCCAGGCTAAAGAGGAAAACGAGCATCGCAATGGCCGCGCCGGGAGATCGCCAGGAAAGCCCGGTAAAGTCATCCAGGTTCTCATTGGCAATCCCTTCTCTCTTCATGAAAACAATAATTCCGAAAGCTCCGATGTTCATGAAGGTGTAGGACAGCAGATAGAACATGACCGCGGAAAAGCCCAGGTCGGCCCGGCCTCCCACGGAGGCCACCACCGCAATGAGGATATACCCCACGTGGGCGATGGAAGAGTACGCCAGCATCCTCTTGATGTTGGTCTGCCGAAGGGCGGTGAGGTTGCCCACCGTCATGGTCAGGACCGAAAGAATGGCGACGATGAGTTCCCATTCCTGGGCCATCCTGGGCAGGCCCTCCACAAGGATCCGGATAAGGGCCGCAAGGCCAGCGGCCTTCGGTCCAGCGGACATGAAAGCTGTCACCGGTGTTGGCGCCCCTTCATAGACATCCGGTGTCCACTGGTGGAAGGGGACCACCGAAATCTTGAACCCGAAGCCCACGATCACCAGCAGGAGCCCGAGGAGAAGGGCCTTGTCGGCATAGGCGGAGGGATGCCGGTAAAGGGTCCTGGCGATGACCTGAAGATGCGTGCTCCCCGAAACACCGTAGATGTAGGACATTCCGAAAAGCATGATCCCGGTGGCAAAGGACCCCAGGACAAAGTACTTGAACCCCGCCTCGTTGGACCGGATTTCTTTCCGGAAAAAACCGGCCAGGATGTACAGGGGCATGGAAAGGAGTTCCAGCCCGATGAAAATGGTTATCAACTCCCGTCCCATGGCCATGATCATCATCCCGACAGTTGCCAGGACCATGAGGGCGTAATACTCCGCATGATACCGGACGCCGCTTTCCTGAATGTATTTCATGGAAAGGGACACCGAGAGGATAAGCCCGGCGAGGAAAATCACCTTGAAGAAGGAAGCGTAGGGATCGAGGACCAGGGAATCACCGAAGGTGGAGACGTTCAGGTTCCAGGAAGCCACGGTGGCCGCGAGAGCTGCGACGCTTCCCACCAGGGCGAGATTTGCCGAGACCGCATGGGAGCGGGTCCTGTTGATCATTTCCCACAGGATGATGATCATGGCCGTCGCAGTGAGGAGCAGCTCGGGGGCGATGACCCTGAAATCAGGTATAAGGATGTTCAACATGGGGCCCACTCCCTTATTCTTTTATTGCGCTTGTAGGATCGTCCGTTTCCCATTGCAGATCAGCAATCCTCCCGTCTTCCGAAAGAGGGGAGTTAATAATGGCGGCGTGCGGGCTGCTTCCCATCCTGCCGGGCTCATGGACCTCCAGACGGGCCACGATATCGTTCACGGCAGGCTCCATGACCCTGAGGAAAGGCATGGGATAAAGACCGATCCAGAAGATGAGGACAAGGATGGGGGCGAGGACCAGGATCTCCCTCTGGTTCATGTCGGTGATGTTCTGGTTCTCTTCCCTGGTAATCTTTCCAAACATGACCTTCTTGTACATGTGGAGCATGTAGACTGCCCCCAGGACCACACCTGTCGCCGCCAGCGCGCCAAAGACGAACTGTTTCGCCTGGAATGCCCCCAGGAGGATGAGAAACTCCCCGATAAAACCGTTGAGGCCTGGCAGGCCGATGCTCGAAAAGGTCACGATTCCAAGGATGCCGGCGAACACGGGCATCTTGGCCGCGAGCCCTCCGAACTGATCCAGCATTCTGGTGTGACGCCTTTCATAGAGGACTCCCACCAGAAGGAACAGGGCGCCTGTCGACAGGCCATGGTTGATCATCTGAAGGACGCCCCCCTGAATGCCCTGGACCGTCACGGTGAAAAGTCCCAGGACCACGAACCCGAGGTGGCTGACCGAGCTGTAGGCCACAAGTTTTTTGACGTCGGGCTGGACCCAGGCAACCAGGGCGCCGTAAATGATCCCGATAACGGCCAGGGTCAGGATGGCCGGGATGGCCTTGAGGGCCGCCTGTGGAAACAGTCCGAGGGAAAACCGGACGAAACCGTAGGTCCCCATTTTAAGAAGGACACCGGCGAGGATGACCGATCCCGCAGTTGGTGCCTCCACGTGGGCGTCCGGGAGCCATGTGTGGAAGGGGAAGAGAGGCACTTTGATGGCGAACCCGAGGAACAGCGCCCAGAAGCCCCAGACCTGGATATCGTAGGGAAGTGCCGCCTTCATGAGGCGGATCAGGTCGAAGGTGTAAACACCCGTGGCGCCCCCATGGGCGAAGAAAACCACAAGGAAGCCGATGAGCATGAAAAGGCTTCCAACCAGGGTGTAAAGGAAGAACTTGACGGCCGCGTAAATCCTGCGCTTGCCGCCCCACACTCCGATGAGGAGGGCCATGGGGATGAGCATGACTTCCCAGAACACGTAGAAAAGGACGATATCCAGAGCAAAGAAGACACCGATCATCCCCGTCTGGAGGATGAGAAGGCATGCCATATACTCTTTGACCCGCTCGGTAATGGCCGAAAAGGAGGAAAGAATGGCCAAGGCGCCCAGGAAGGTCGTCAGCAGGACGAGGAGAAGGCTTATCCCGTCGACCCCCATCTGATACTGGATCCCCATCCCCTTGATCCAGGCCGACTTTTCAAGGAGCTGGAACCCTGACTGGCTCACCTGGTAATAAGGGAGGATCAGCAGGGACAGGAGGAAATCCGCCACCGCAATGCCGAGGGCCGTGTACCGGACCGCATGGTGATTGCGGCCCGAGACGAAAAGAACCATCAGGAGAGCGCCAACCGCCGGCAGGTAGGTGACTAGCGAAAGGAGTGGAAAATTCAGTTCGTTCATTTCAGCTCTTTCCGGTTTTGGCCGTCAGAAAACGGCTGAAAACTGATGATTCTCCTCTAGAACAAAGCCAATATCATAATCACGGCGACGCCGATGGCCATGGTGAGGGCGTAATTCTGTATAAACCCTGTCTGGAATCTTGAAAGCCACCCACCGGACCCCTGGGCTCCATTGGCGATGCCGTGAAGGGTGCCGTCTATCCCCTTTCCATCGAATTCCGTCCAGAAGAAGCCTGAAAGGGCCCAGAGCGGTCGGATCACAACCGCGTTATACATCTCGTCGACCCACCATTTGTTCAGGAAAAGGTTGTAAAGACTGCTGTAATTCTGCCGGATGCCTTCGGCGATCCCGGGCCTGAACAGGATGATGACCAGGGCGAGGAGGATGCCCGCTGTGGCAACCACAACCGATATCCCCATGAGGCTGAGTTCGGCGAAAAGGCTGTGAGCCGCGTGGGCCGCTTCCTCTCCGTGATGGGCGACCTTGGCGAAGACCGGGCCGATCCAGTTGTGCATGACGTTGTACTTGAGAAATATGGGGATGCCCAGAAAACCTCCGACAGCGGAAAGAAAGGCCAGGGCGCTCAGCGGGATGGTAACCACAGGGGGCGACTCATGGGCATGCTTCTTCCGCTCGGGATCCAGGCGGCACTCCCCGTGAAAGGTCTTGAAAACCAGTCGGAACATATAGAAAGCGGTCATGAAGGCCGTGAAGATCCCCAGGAACCAGAGGATGAAATTCCAGCCGCCCATGCCGGCGTTGAAGGTCGAATAGAGGATCTCGTCCTTGGACATGAACCCTGCCAGGGGCGGGATCCCGGCAATGGCCAGGGAGGCCACGAGAAACGTCGTGTAGGTGACGGGCATGATCTTCCGGAGGCCGCCCATGTTCCGGATGTCCTGTTCCTCATGAAGGGCATGGATGACGCTTCCGGCCCCGAGGAAGAGGAGGGCTTTGAAGAAAGCGTGGGTCATGAGGTGGAAAATCGCCGCAGTGTAGGCCCCCACCCCCGCCGCGAGCATCATGTAGCCGAGCTGGCTGACGGTGGAATAGGCCAGGACCCTTTTGATGTCGTTCTGGACCAGGGCGATAGTCCCGGCCAGAAACGCCGTCAGGCACCCCACCGTGGCCACGACGACGAGGGACGCCGGGGCCAGGTCATAAAGGACATGGCTCCTGCAGATCATGTAGACGCCGGCGGTGACCATTGTCGCTGCATGGATAAGGGCGGAAACAGGGGTCGGGCCCTCCATGGCATCCGGAAGCCAGATGTACAAGGGAAGCTGCGCCGATTTTCCGGTGGCTCCGAGGAACATGAGGAGGGTGATCAGGGTAATCATGAAATCCCCGGAGTTAAAGACATGGGGCGCCTCGGCGAAGACCTTTGTAAAGGAAAGGGTGCCGAAGTTGAAGACAATCAGAAGCATGCCGAGGAGGAACCCGAAATCGCCGATCCTGTTGACCACGAAGGCTTTCTGCCCTGCGTTGGCCGCGCTGTCCTTGACATACCAGAACCCGATGAGCAGGTAGGAACAAAGGCCCACTCCCTCCCAGCCCACGAACAGGATGAGATAACTGTTGCCCAGGACCAGGAGGAGCATGGCGAAAACGAAGAGGTTCATATACAGGAAGAACCGCCGGACTCCGGGGTCGCCGTGCATGTAGCCGATGGAATAGACATGAATGAGGAAAGCCACGCCGGTGACTACGAGGATCATCACCGAGGACAGGGGGTCCAGAAGGAACCCGACATCGACGGAAAATTTGCCGGATCCGATCCACTGGTAGAGGATCGTCTCAACCGCCCGGTGTCCCGCTTCCATGTTTGACAGCCCGAAAACAGCCACTACCGCCGAGAGAAAGGAGGCGCCGACGGCGGCGCACGCCATGATTCCGACCGCGGCCTCGGACATCCTCCTTGAAAAGATCAGGTTCAGAAGGACCCCGAGGGCGGGGAACAGAGGGACCAGGACTACGGCTTCAGTCATCGTTTGGGTCTCCTAGCCCTTCAGCTGGTTGACGTCGTCCACATTGATGGACTCGAGGTTCTTGTACAAGGTCACAAGGATCGCCAGCCCCAGAGCCGCCTCAGCCGCGGCAATAGTCAGGACGAAGAACACGAAAACCTGCCCCGTTGGATTGTGAGCGAAATGGGAGAAGGCGATCAGGTTAAGGTTCACCGAGGTCAATATCAACTCGATGGAAAGAAGGATGACGATGATATTCCGCCTCATGAGCACGCCCATGACGCCAATGATAAAAAGGATGGCCGAAAGGACCAGATAATGCGTCAGGCCGATCATTCCCCTTCCTCCCTTTTCCCCAGGACGATAGCGCCGAAAAGCACAACCAGGAGCACCAGCGATGCGAGTTCAAAAGGCAGGAGGAAATCCGTGAACAGGGCCCCGGCTACATAGGAAACGTTGTCGGTCGTCTGGGGCCGGACCAGTTCCCTGAAGGGGCCGCGGAAAACCCCCTGGACGGAAAAGATGACCATGAGGGCAACGAGGATCAGGCTGACGATCCCCGCAAAGCCCGCCTGCCGGTGGACTATTCGGGCGGTCTTCGCTTCGGACAGGTTAAACAGGAAGACGACGAAAAGGTAGAGGACCATCAGGGCCCCCGCCTGGACCAGGATCTGGAGGGCGGCCAGGAACTCCGCTCCGAGGAGGACAAAAAGGCCGGCCACATGGAAGAAACAGGCCACAAGGAAAAGGACTGAGTATACGGGGTTCGGACGCGTTACCGCGAAACCCGCCGTCACAACGGCCATGATGGCAAAATAGTAAAAGAATATCTCTGGAAGACCCATATCCTCGCTCCTAAAGATGGTTGTACCGGGGATCTTCCCCCTTGGCGAGCATCTCGTCCTTGCCGACGTGGGTTCGGCCGGGGTCCGTGTCCGCCAGTTCGTAGTCCTTGCCCAGGAAGACGGCGTCAACCGGGCAGACCTCCTGGCAGAATCCGCAGTAGATGCACAGGCCCAGATCGATTTCGTACCGGTCAACGATCCTTTCCCTGTCCTCCCCGTTGGAGGTTTCAATGCGGATTGCCTGGGCCGGGCATATCTCGGCGCACAGGCCGCACCCGACACAGCGCTCGGCTCCATCCTCGTGGCGCTTCAGGATATGGGCGCCGCGGAACCGCTCCCCCATCTCATAGCGCACTTCCGGGTAGCGGAAGGTGACGGGCTTCGAGAAGAAGTACTTAATGGTTACTCCCAGCCCCTTGAGGATGTCAGTCTGGAAAATGTTGGTCATCAAACCCACTGTGGTGTCTCCCGTGTCAGACGATCTGGAACGTCTTCAGAACGCCGGCGATAATAACGTTAAGAAGCGCCAGGGGGATCAGAACCTTCCAGCCAAGAGCCATTAGCTGGTCGTACCTCAGCCTCGGGATGGTCCAGCGGACCCAGACGAAGAGGAACATGAAGAAGGCCACCTTCGAAAGGAACCAGACCACCGGCATCACATAAAGGACGAACCCGGCCGGGAGGAGCCCTTCGACGAGGGGGCCGATCCACGGCAGGGGAAGCCACCCGCCGAGGAAGAGGGTCACCATGACGCATGAAATGGAGATCATGGCCACGTACTCGCCCATCATGAAGAGGCCCCACTGGATGCTGGAATATTCGGTGAAATACCCGCCTACGAGCTCGTGCTCCGCCTCGGGCAGGTCAAAGGGGAGCCTGTTGGTCTCAGCGAACATGGAAACCAGGAAGAGGGCAAACCCCAGGATCTGCGGGATGACAAACCATTTCGGGATGCCGAGGAACCACGACCCAGCCTGCGCCATAACGATGTCGTTGAGGGAAAGGGACCCGGCGAAGACAACCACGCCAACCACGGAAAGCCCCAGGGTGATCTCATAGCTGATCATCTGGGCGGCAGAGCGGAGCCCCCCGAGCAGGGAATACTTGTTGTTGGAGGACCATCCACCCATAACGATGCCGAAAATGCCCAGGGAGGAAATGGCCAGGATATAGATGATCCCGATGTTGATGTCCGCGATCTGGACATGGGGGCCTACAGGGATGACCGCAAAGGTCATCAGCGACGGCGCGAAGCAGATAAGGGGAGCAATGAAGAAAAGGACCTTGTCCGCGCAGGTCGGAAATATATCCTCCTTCAGGAACAGCTTGATGCCGTCGGCGATAGGCTGGAAAAGGCCCCATGGGCCTACATAAAGGGGGCCGCTCCGGTTCTGGATGCGGGCGGCTCCCTTTCTCTCAACCCAGATCATGAACGTCGTACCGCCCAAAGCCAGGGTAATGATCGCGGCGACCTTGAGGGTAAAAACGAGCAGGTACAAAAGGACGTTCTCCATAATGGTTTCCCTTATTCCTCGATTCTTTCGACCCTGACCTTGACGACAGCCGTCATCGATTCCGTTCCGGGACCAGGGACCATCAGATCGGAGGCCCTGACGTTTTCAAAATGCCTGGGAAGGAAAAGAACGCCGGGGACCAGATCTTCCGAGTGGCGCGCCTGCACCTTGACGGAACCATTGGCGGAATAAATCCTGACGGTGCTCTCATCGGGAATCTTGAATTCCGCGGCTGTCTGAGGGTTCAGGAGGAGACACGCCGAGGAGACGATCTTGTTGAGGTTCTCGGAATAACGGCTCAGGCTTCCGGAGTGGAAAAGCAGTTCCCCCAGGATCAGGGAAAGGGGATACTGGCTCCCTTTTTCCATCGTGCTCCATTCCGCCACCGCGCCGAAGCGCTCTTTCCCGCCGGGGACCCCGTCCCCGCAAAGCCGCTCGGTTCCCGGTGCGGGCCACTGGACCCCTCCATTGCCGAGATCAACATCCCCAAGGCCGGCATAGGAGGGAACCACACGGGAGATTTCCCCCAGAATATCCTTCGGAGAGGAGAAATCCATTCCCGAAGCCTTCAAGGCTGCGGCAAGGCCAGTGAAAATTTTCCAATCGGCCCTGGATTCCCCACTCTCGCGGACCGCTTTGCTGATCTTCTGAACCCTGCGCTCGGAACTCGTCAGGGTCCCTTCCCTCTCGGCCATCCCGGCCGCGGGAAGAACTACATCCGCATTGCGGGCGGCCTCGGTCATGAAGAGATCCTGGACCAAGAGGAACTCCAGCTTTTCCAGGGCTTCCTGGACCTCGGAGCTGCCCGGAATGGAACTGAAGGGGTCGACGCCCACGAGGTAGAGGGCCTTGAGCTTTCCTTCCGAGGCGGCCTGGATCATCC
>JAFGWO010000245.1 GCA_016937135.1 Pseudomonadota bacterium | reverse complement strand
CTGGTTTTCTTCCCTTGACATTCATTCATTTTGCCGTTTACCCTGACTCCGGAAGTGCCTAGGGCACTGGTGGCCCTCCTGGACTTCAAATCCAGTGGTGCCGGTTAAGACCCGGCTCGGTGGGTTCGATTCCCATGCACTTCCGCCAAATGACAAAAAGCCCCGGCATCCAGGGGCTTTTTTCATGTCTGTTGACGAACCCCCTTTTTTGCTGTAAATACCGACCCTCTCCGGCTAAACCATTCACCTTCCGGACGGTTCCGGCGGCTGATAAGGGCCGCCCCCCCGCTGCGGGATCGAAAGGTGGATAAGATAGGAAAAGGAGGAACACCCATGAAGCATTCCATCCTCGGCCGAAAACTGGGCATGTCCCAGGTATTCGATCAGCAGGGCAACGCAATCACCGTCACCATCATCCAGGCCGGTCCCTGCCGCATCCTGCAGGTCAAGACGGCAGCCGCCGACGGCTATAACGCCATCCAGCTCGGTTTCGTCGACAAAAAGGAAAAGCACACCAACCGCCCTTCGATGGGACACTTCAAGAAAGCCGGATCCCTTCCCCAGCGGTTCGTCCGCGAAGTCCGCGTGAGCGACCCGACAATGTTTTCTGTGGGACAGGTCCTCACCAGCGGCCTTTTTCTCAGAGGGGATTCTGTGGATATCACGGGAACCTCCAAGGGAAAGGGTTATGCGGGCGTCATGAAACGCCATGGGTTCAAGGGATTTGTCAAGACCCACGGCACCCATGAAAGCGACAGGGGGGGTGGCTCCATCGGGCAGGCTTCCGATCCATCCAGGACTTTCCGGGGCATGAAAATGGCCGGACAGATGGGCGGAGACACCGTAACCGTTCAGAATCTTCGGGTTGTGGATAACCGTGAAAGCGAAAATCTCCTCCTCGTCAAGGGACCGGTCCCCGGCGGGAAAAACGATCTGCTGGTCATCCGCCACTCCGTAAAGAAACCGGCCCCTCCCGAACGAAAGGTGGAAGCCCCCGCCGCCGCTGAAACCGAGGAACCTGCGCCCGGGGAAGCCATGGAGGAAAAGGACACGGCACCTGAAACAGGCGCCGGGGCTGCCGAACAGCATCCGGCAGAGGATAGCGCCCCCGAGGGGCAGCCGTCGGAAGAAACCAGCCCCGGGGAAGGTGAAATACCCGCCGTAGACCAGGCGCCGGAAAACGCCGGAGATCAGACGGAAGAGGAAAAACCCTGAATCACTACGGACCTTGCCAGGACAGGCTTTCGGGGATAGTATGGATCATCTAATTCAGATCGGGAGAGGTTAAGACCATGTTCGGATTCGGTGTGACGGAGTTGGTGCTGATCCTGCTGATCGCCCTTGTCATTTTCGGGGCGGGAAAGCTTCCGGAAATCGGTGCGGGTCTGGGAAAAGGGATCAAAAACTTCAAGAAAGCCACATCCGGGGAGGATGAGATCGACGTGACCCCGGAGGAGAAGAAAAAGATCAAGGAAGGGGAGGAAAAATAATTACGGGATTCCCTTTCTTTTGCTGTGGAAGGAATACGGGAAGCCGCGGATCTGCCGCGGCTTTTTGTTTGACATTCAGATTATTATATTCTAATATAATACAAAAGAGATTCCGGTTGGCTATGTTTTTACGGTTTTCCCGTGGAGGGGCACTAAATGGATCAGGACAGAATCTCCCAGGCGGAATATCTGAAAGCCCTTGCTCACCCCACCAGGATCCGAATCCTGGAACTCCTGGAATCCGAGGGACGGTGCGTTTCCAACATCGGTGAAAAACTGGACCTTAAACAGTCCAACATTTCCCAGCACCTCGGGATCCTGAGGTCGCGGGGAATCCTTTCCCTTCGGCGGGAAGGGGGACATTCCATCTACTGCATCAAAGATCCGCGCGTCGCCAAGATCCTCGATCTCCTTCGGGGATAGTCCAGATCAATCCTCAAGGGGAATCGCCTTGAAGGACAACAGGACCTTGTCCAGGCTTTTCCCTCCCACGTAAAGGCTCCCCAGAAAAAGACCCGTCTGCTCCCCTACTTTCTCGGGACGGCTGAAGAAAAGGATCCTTTCCAGACTTTCGCCGGGAGGGATTATCTCCATGCGGCTCAGGGAAACCCTGTGAAACCCTTTCAAAACCTCTTCCCTGGCCGGTCCCGGGGGAAGATCCGAATAAAGGTGGGCATAGTTTCTGGGGCTCAGGGTCAAACCGTAGCCGGTGAGAAACCGGATCCCCCCCGGATCGATGATCGTCTCTTTCCCTGTCTGATTTATCACCTCGAGAAAAAGGACGAAAAGCTCAAGTTCCTTCAGGTCCCCCGACAGGGAGACAAACCCCTTTCCCTCGAGGTATTTCGCGCTGTCATCCTCCCCCAGATGCCTGGCGGATACGGTCAACCCCTCCTCGCTGAAACGGGCATGCTCCCCTTCCGAAGGAACCAGGGCGAAGGGCCCCGATACCCCCGAGGAAACGCAGCACGGCAGAAAAACAGCGAGGAGCAATAATCCGGCGAGGCCCCGGTGAAGGGTCCATTCGATAAAAACCGGTGATCTTTTAATGGGACACCTCCTCAATATACCGGGCGATCCGTTTTACACCCACCTTCAGATTTTCCGCCGAATCCGTGTAGGAGAACCTAAGATGTCCCTCCCCCCCCGGACCGAAGTCGATGCCGGGGGTGACCGCGACCCCCGATTTCTCCAGGATATCAAAGGCCAGTTTGTGGGAATCCTCCCCAAGGTGCCCGGCATCAACGAGAATATAGAAGGCCCCCAGGGGATCCACGGGGATTTTAAACCCTATCCCCCGGAGGCCTTCCAGGAGCTGACGCCGCCTGTCGTCGAAGGTTGCCACCATTTCCCTGACCCGGGCTTCGCCGTGCCGCAAAGCGGCGATCCCGGCCCTCTGGACGAAAGGGGAGGCACAGATGAAGAAGTTCTGCTGGATTTTCTGGATGGGCCGCACGAAACGCTCGGGAACGATGACATAGCCCAGCCTCCAGCCGGTCATGGAGTATCGTTTGGAAAAACCATCCAGAACAAAGGCGTCTTTGGAAAACTCCAGACCCGTGTGCTCCTTAACCCCGTAGGTGATGCCATGATAAATTTCATCGGAGACAACCGGAGGGCCGAGGTCCAGGATCCTCTTCATCACCCCTTCCTCGAGGACGGCGCCCGTCGGGTTGGCCGGGGAGTTGATGAGGACCGCCTTCGTCCTTTTGCTGATCCTGGCCCGTATCTTTTCCGGGTCCGTATGGAACCCGTCCTGTGCCGAAAGGGTTGTAAAAACCGGCGCCCCTCCCAGAAATGTGATGAAATTCGGGTAGCAGGCATAGTGCGGGTCGGTCATGATCACTTCGTCCCCCTTCTCCAGCAGGGAGGCAAAAACGAGAAAAAGGGCCGGGGAGGTTCCCGAGGTGACGATGACGCGGCCGGGATCGATGTCCACCCCATATCTGTTAAAGTAGCGTTCGCAGATCGCCTCCCGCAGTTCGAGGAGACCCTGGCTGTGCGTATATTTCGTTTCGCCATCGACAAGGGCGCGGATGGCGGCATCCCGGACGCATTCGGGGGTGGGGAAATCGGGCTCCCCGATCTCCATGTGGATGACGGACCCGCCTTCCCTTTCCAGCTGCTGGGCCCTTTCCAGGACATCCATTACCAGGAAGGGGGGGATATCAATAGATCGTCGGGAAGGGGAGTGCAACGCTCGCCTCCTGGGGATAAAGGGTGAGGGATAGGGAATCAGGAAAATGGAAGGACGAAGGGAAAAGGCATATAGCGGATCCCCGTTGCCCGGGTGCCGGCTGATTTCCCTTCTTCCTCCCTCCTTTCCCTTTCCTGGTTCCATGGAGCATCAGGGATGTTATTCCAGGGCGCGGCGCCCTGTCAACGAGAGGGACACTCCCCCTTGATTTATCCCTTCTTCTTCTATAGCTATAGAAAAGGCCTATAGTTTATTATGCTGACGAATTCCCGGGAAATCGTCAGAGCGCCCCGCGCGGAACGCCCGAATCGAGGACCGTTGTTGTGAGTCCTTGATTCATGAGGAAAGGGAAAATCACACTTTTCCCTTTCCGTGGAGCGAAAAGTCCCGAATCGGACTTTTTGCGACCCTCTTAATAGCCGTCAG
>JAFGWO010000244.1 GCA_016937135.1 Pseudomonadota bacterium | reverse complement strand
TATCTCAAGCGTTTTTGAATATACAATTTTTTCCTTGGGGCGCCCAGGCAGCGGCAAACCGGATTTTTCTCGTTAGACTCTGGACTCTGAACTCTGGACTGCTTCTTGTTTCTCTGGGCTCTCCCTACCCCACCATCCCCTTCGCGAATTCCTCGGGGCTGAAGGGAACGAGGTCCCCGATTCCTTCGCCGAGGCCGACATAAAGGATGGGAAGGCCAAGCTCGGTGGACAGGGGGATAAGGATCCCCCCCTTTGCGGTCCCGTCCATCTTGGTCAGGATAATTCCGGAAACGGCCGCGCTCCGGGAAAACTCCCTGGCCTGCACAAGGGCATTCTGGCCTGTGGTGGCGTCGAGGACGAGGAGGACGCTGTCCGGGGGCCTTCCCGTCACTTTCCCCGCCACCCGGACGATCTTCTCCAGTTCCTTCATGAGAGGGATTTTCGTGTGGAGCCGGCCGGCCGTATCGATGATTACCGTGTCTACTCCTTTGGCCATGGCCGCGCTCAAAGCGTCGTGGACAACGGATGCTGGATCCCCCCCCTCAACGCCGCCGACAAAATCCACGCCGGCTCTCCGGGCCCATATCTCGAGCTGCCCGATGGCGGCCGCGCGGTAGGTGTCAGCGCCCGCGATGAGAACTTTCTGTCCCCCTTTGACCATCCGGGCGGCCAGCTTCCCGATGGTGGTGGTTTTCCCGGACCCGTTGACGCCCACCACGAGGACGACGCGGGGCCGGGAACCCTCCGGAGGGGACTCGAGGACCTGGTGCCCTCCGGCAGCCGAAAGCAGGGCCGTGATCTCCTCCCTGAGGAGGTCGGCGAGAAAATCCTGGGTCGGGGGGGAAGGAAGGGCGGATATAGCCTTTTCCAGGTCCTTGATGATCCTTTCCGAACTGGCCACCCCGACATCGGATCCGATGAGGATCTCCTCGAGGGACTCCATGTCCGCGGCCTGAAGGGTCCGGCCCAGACCGAAAACCGACTTGATCCTGCCCCAGAAGGACCCGCGCGATTTCTCCAGTCCTTTCCGGTAGATATCCTCTGTTCCCACGCAGCCACCTCAAAAAAGGACCGGGCACAGCCCGGGGCAAAGCCCGCGCCGCCCGGACAAGGATGAAAGATGCCTCAGATGAGCCCGGATATGGCAGGAATGGCCTTTTGCAGGGCTCTCATCCCCGCGTAGGCCGGCCCTTCCGCTTTCTGCATCAGAACCGCGTAAAGGCCCTTCTGGACGGGAGCCGCATGGAAGGTGAAATTTTCCGAATGGATGGAGAGGCCCTTTAGCCCCCCCTGGCCATCCCCTCCCTGGTCGATTCCCTTAAGGGAATCCAGTATGACGGCGTAATGGGCGCCGACCAGCTTCATCTCGAAATGATCGCCCTCGGTGAAGATATCGACCATCTCCCCCTCATCATCCACGAGGATCGCCCCTATCCCTCCCGGGCTCGTCCTGACGATCCCTCCCAGAACCTCCCTGAAGGACATCAGGCCACATCCTTGAGGCGGACCGAAACCACCTGGGACACACCCGGCTCCCTCATGGTGATCCCGTAAAGGACGTCGACCGCCTCCATCGTCAGTTTATTGTGGGTGATGATCAGGAACTGGAAGCTAGACGACATCTCCCGGATGATCTGGGCGAAATTGCCGAGGTTTTCGTCATCGAGGGGCGCGTCCACTTCGTCGAGGATGCAAACGGGGCTCGGCTTCACCAGGAAAAGGGAAAGGATCATGGTCAGGCTGATAATGGCCTTTTCGCCTCCCGAAAGGAGCTGCATGTTTCTCAGGCGTTTCCCGGGCAGGCGGACATGGATGTCCACCCCGGTGTTGAGCGGATCACTCTCGTCGAGGAGGACCATCTCGGCGCTCCCCCCATTGATAAGCCTGGGGAAGAGTTCGCTGAAGTTCCGGCTGACCTCCTCGAAGGTCGCGACGAACCGTTCTTTGCTGGTCCTGTTGATCTTGCGGATCGCCTGCTGGAGGGAGGCGATGGACTCTTCCAGGTCCTTTTTCTGCCCGTCCAGGGATGAGAACCGCGCCTGCAGCTCGTCGTACTCCTCCACCGCCCCCGGGTTGACCTCCCCCAGATGGGCGATCTTTTCCCGGAGAGCGCTTATCCGGCGGTCCGCCTCCTCCCGATCAAAGGCCTCGGTACCGAATTCCCCGGAAGCGACGGCGTCGATATCCCTCTGGTGCTCTTCGGCGACGCGGGCCCTGATGTGCTGGTTTTCCCCCATCAGCTCGTGGATCCGGATCTCGACCCTGGAGAGGGCCGCCCTGCGCTCATCCAGAACGGTCCTGGCCTGCCTCGCCTCCTGGGCCAGTGACTCGGCCGTTCTCCTCGCCTCGTCCTGCCGCGCCCGCAGGGCGGACAGGGATTCCCTTTTCCCCTCCAGGCGTCCGACGGACCCCCTGATGGTCTCCCGTCCCTTCTGGATCTGGAGCCTGTGGTCGTCGATGGCCGCAAGGGCCTCATTGATCTCCTTCTCAATCCTGGCCCGGCGGTCCCCTGACTCCCGGTTCCTCTCCTTTGCGGCATCGATGGCCCTTTGGGAATTGACCCGGCGAAGGTGGACGGTGTTGACCTCGAGGCGATGATCCTCAAGGTTTTTGCGATGCTCTTCCAGCCTTGCGGTGAGGTCCGTCAGGGCGGCCTCCACTTCGGCGATATCGCCCCGGGTTTTTTCTTCACGGGCTTTCAGGATCTCAAGCCTGGCCTTGGCATCTGTAGCGCTTTTTTCAAGGTCAACGGACTCCCTCTCGAAAAAATCGATCCCTGCGTCCAGGTCAACCATGGCCAGCTCGATATTGCGAAGCTCCTCGGCTGATACCGCGAGACCGCTTGCGCTGCTTGCGACCTCCTTGTCGAGGTCCCGGGCCTCCTCTTCGAGGCTTTCAAGCTCCCCCTGCACGTTCCCGATGAGGTCCTTGAGCAGATCCCTCTTTTCCCTCTCCCTTTCCAGTTCCCGCTGGGCCTTCTCGCACGCGGACTGCAGTTCCCGCAGTTTTCTTTTCCTGGCGAGAGGGCTTTCTTCCAGGTTCTGGATCCCGCCTGAGATGACCCCTGCCGGATCGATGACATCCCCGTCGAGGGTAACCAGGGTGGCCTTGATGCCGTTTCTCTTCCAGAGCCTGAGGGCGGTCTCGAGATCCTCAACCAAGAGGGCGCCTCCGAGGAGGAAATCCCCCAGGCCGTTTAATTCCCTGGAAAAGGAGACGAGGTTGGAAAGGGCCCCGAGGATCCCGTTTCCGGCCACATCCCTGAGGGAAACGTCCCCGTTGGCCCTGGGCTTTAATGGGATGAAGCTGCCCCGGCCGGCGGTCTTTTCCTTGAGGTAGTCCACGGCTGCCCGCCCGCTCTCCGGGCTCTCCACGATCACGTGATCGAGGCGCTCCCCGAGGACGGCCATTACGGCCTTCTCGTATTCCCTGGGTACCTCCATGTAGTCGGCCACCACCCCGACGACGCCCTGCTGGGAACTCTGGCCCAAACCGGTCATGACGCTGCGCACGCCTTCCGGAAGCCCCTCCATCCGCTCTTCCAGCGCCACCAGGGTCCGGTGAAGGCCCCTGAGTTCCGCCAGTCTTCCGGAAAGGTCCGCGAGACGGGTTTCGGTTTCGGCAAGCTGCTCCCTTTTTTCCCGGGCGGACTCCCGGAGATTTTTCACCCTCGCGGAGAGTTCTTCGGACTTCGCGACGGCCTCGGCGTTCCTGGACTCCCGCGCCTGCGCCGTTTCCCTGACCGCGGCGGCCTTTTCCTCCAGAATCATCTTTCGGGCGCGGGACTCGTGGATCCTCTTCGCAAGGGCCTCGGCCGACCGGCCGGAGGTCTCTATCAACATCTCCAGCCGGCTCCCCTCGTTGCCCATGGAAAAAAGCTCGTTGCGCAGGGACTCCAGGCGCTCCTTTCCGGCGGCGCGTTCCTTTTCCAGGACCGCAAACTCATCCTCCAGGACCTTGAGCCGGGACACCCGCTCCTCGTGCTGGCCTTCGATGCCCTCGAGGTCCAGCTCCAGCTGTTTAAGCTCCTGTTCCTCCCGTTCGGACCGGAGGGCCAGGTGCTCTTTGTCTTCCGAAAGGCGCCTTACCCGGTCTTCCAGGGAGAGGACGGCCCCTTCCCGGACGGAGATATCCCCTTCCAGGCGGGCGATTTCCCCCTCGATGGATCGGACCTCCTCGAAGCCGGCCGTGATCTCCTCCTCGCCCGCCGCCAGGTCGCCGCGAATCCGGGTTTCCCTGGCATCCAGGGTGGAGAGGCGGCTGCCCAGCCCGGTGATCTCGTCGGAAAGGTCTGTTTTTTCCTTCTCCAGGCCGGACAGGACGACCAGGTTGGCGGTGTACTCCTCGAACCGCGACCTGAGGACGATGTCCTCGAGCTCTTTTCTCACCGCCCGGTACCTTCTGGCCTTGGCGGCGGACCTTTTCATGGAACTGAGCTGACGGTGGACCTCCCGGAGGACGTCCCCGATCCTCAGGAGATTCTGCCGGGTCCTGTCGAGCTTCCTCTCTGCCTCCAGCCTCCTCATCCGGTATTTCAGGACCCCGGCGGCCTCCTCGATGAGGGCCCTTTTTTCCTCGGGTTTTGAGTTGACCATGAGGGAAACGCGTCCCTGCTCGACGATGGAGTACCCCCGGCTGCTCCCCCCGGCGTCGGCGATGAGCTCCCGGACATCCTTGAGGCGGCACTCGACGCCGTTGATCAGGTAATCGCTCTCGCCGGTCCGGAAAAGCCTGCGGCTCACGGAGATCTCCCCGTAGTCCCTCCACTGGTTCTCCAGCGAGCCGTCATTTTCAAAAGTCAGGGTGACCTCGGCCATCCCGGCGGCCTTGCGCCTGTCGCTCCCGTTGAAGATGACGTCTTCCATGGCCTGACCGCGGAGGAGCTTTGCGCTCTGTTCCCCGAGGGTCCACCTCACCGCGTCCACGATATTGCTTTTGCCGCAGCCGTTGGGACCCACCACGCCCGTGAGGCCGTCCTCCTGGAACTTGAAGACGGTTTTTTCGGGGAAAGACTTAAATCCCTGAATTTCAAGACGTTTCAAGCGCATAAAGATTCTGCCCGTACCCTCTTACGAATAAACCGGCCCCGCGATCCGGCTCTAATAAAGAACCCGGGGAGACAGGTCCGGTTTTGGTTGCCCTCTTCGGGATCAGACAACGGCCCCCTTGATCCGTAACTGTCGATCCGCACTTTACGCTTTTTTCCTGTCAAAATGTATCACGGGGCAAGGGTCTTGTAAAGATGGGGATAATTCAGTGCGGGAGTGTGGGGGTGGTCGCGAAAAACCGGAGAAGGAAGAAGGAGGAAGGAAGAAGGATGAAGAAGGGGAATGAAAATTGCGGTTTCGTTTTCCCGCTCCCCTCTTCCTTGTTCGGTTTTCCTGCTACCCTTCGCGGCCCTTGCGTCTTGGCTCTTAGACCAGGGAGTGCCACCCCCGGCGTTTTGGCGCAAGGGCCATATTAAATTTACAGGGATAAAGGGGATACAGGGGATAACCACAAAATCCGGTTAAACGTTTAACGGGACGTCTCTGGCTGCGTGAGGACAGCCTTTCCAGCGTTTTGGCGCAAGGGCCCGGATGTCTCACGCCCGTTCGTCACGCTGCGCG
>JAFGWO010000243.1 GCA_016937135.1 Pseudomonadota bacterium | reverse complement strand
CTTGGTCCGTGAGGAAAGGGGAAACCACGCTTTTCCCTTTCCGTGGAGCGGAAAGTCCCGAATCGGACTTTTCGCGACCCTATGTACAGAAAGGGAGGGTGAACCATGGGTTGGCTAAGCGAAGTGAGATGGTCCCCTTACGCGGTGGGGATCGGCATAGGGATCCTGAGCTGGTTTACGTTCCTCGTATCAGGGAAAGCCCTGGGATGCTCCACCACTTTTGCCCGGGGCGCAGGCATGATCGAAAAAACCCTCAAGGGGAGTAAAGGGCCGACGAGGCTTTACTTTGAGGAGTACGCCCCTGTCGTGGACTGGCAATGGATGCTTGTCCTCGGGATGGTTGCGGGGGGGTTTCTCTCTTCGATTTTGTCGGGAGACTTTCAGTGGCAATGGATCCCCGGGCGTTGGGAGGCGGCGTTTGGAACCGGACGGCTGCTCCGGGTCGGGGTTGCCGCCATCGGCGGCGTCATCCTTGGTTTCGGCTCCCGATGGGCAGGTGGATGCACCAGCGGGCATGGGATCAGCGGCACCATGCAGCTGGCTGTGTCGAGCTGGATCTCGGCGGTATGCTTTTTTATCGGCGGGGTCGCGGCTGCCCGTCTCCTTTTCTGATCGTGCGATATCGAGGTGAACCATGAAAAAGGGAAAATATCCACTGTTTTGGGGTTTAATTTTCGGGATCGCTTTCGGCTTCCTCCTTCAGAAGGGAGGGGTGACCCGCTATGACGTCATCCTCGGACAGCTTCTCCTGGAGGACTTCACCGTTTTAAAGATCATGTTTTCGGCCATCATCACCGGCTCTGTGGGCCTCCATTACCTGAAAAGCCGTGGTCTGATCACCCTCAATCCCAAGAAAGGTTCCTGGGGGAAAAACGCCATCGGCGGGCTGATCTTCGGCGTCGGCTTCGCCATTCTCGGATACTGCCCCGGGACCATCGCCGCCGCCATGGGCAACGGGTACCTGGACGCAGCCCTGGGTGGGTTCCCCGGGATCCTTTTCGGGTCCTGGCTCCTGGCGGTCCTTTACCCGGGCCTCAAAGCAGGGATTCTGAAAAAAGGGGATTTCGGAGACCTCACCCTTTCCAGGCTTTTCAGGGTCAGCGACCGGATGGCGGTCCTCATCATGTCCATCATCCTGGTCGGGGCCATGTTCATCATGGAAGCCGCCGGAGTCTAGTTCCCCCTTGGAACGGGGTGATCCCAGAGGGTAAAAGGGGTGCGACCGGGCCTCCGGTCCCTTGTCCTTTTCTCCCGGCGCTTGCCGTGAGGCATTTTCTTCCTGTTCCCTGATGACGAAGACCTTCCGATCTGGCAGAATGGGAAAAAACCGATCCGGGGAACGGATGAAAATGGCTGTTTTCGGGGATCATGCCGTCCTGAAAAACAGCGGATTTCAACGCCTCGGAAATGATTGAACCCTCTCAGAATACGCCCATGAAAATAGGGATCATTTCGGACACCCACCTTGGCCACCCCGACTGCAGCCTTGTAGACGGGGCAAAGGTCTCCACGGTCTATCAAGGCCTTGCCGATTCCATTCACGCCTTCACGGGGGGGTCGCCCCTTGATTTCCTCATCCTGAACGGGGATATCATGGATTTTTCCGCCGCCGCCATGGCCGACGCCCTCAAGGCCGCCCGGCCGTTCTTCCGCGGGATATCCCGGGACTCACTCGCCAGACAGATCGTCTATATCCCAGGGAACCATGACAAACGGATCTGGAACGCGGTGGAATGGGAAACCAACATCATAGGCAAACTCAGCCGCCACGAAGAACCAAGAAGACCGCGCAGGACCCAACCCGGGGTCATCGACATGGAGGAAAAAACCGTAAAGCTCTCGGGAGTAAGCAGGGTCCCGGGGAAGAAACATTACGGCAACCTCTTTCTCGAGGGACTCTTTGAAAAGGGAGCCAGGAGGCCGATCCTGGTGGCCTATCCCAATCTCTATATCAAGACCTGCGATGAACTTGTCATGGTGACCCATGGACACCTGACGGATCTGCCCTGGATCCTCATTTCCGAACTTCTGGGAAATACCGTTAAGGAAGGCGGATTATCCCTTCTGGAACTCGAGGAATATAACGCCCCCTTTCATTCCTTCCTTTGCACGGGGGTCGGACATGGCGGGGAGATGTCCGAACTTTTCTACCGCATCAAGAAAGAAGCCCAGCAGGGCAAATCCAGGGAACTGCAGAAAACCATGGATGACATCGTCCCCATCCTTGACAAGATGATCCCCCTCGGGCTGTTCGAATTCCTGGACAACGCCCTCCTTAAAGGGCTCAAAATGCTTGCCCTCTTCATCGCGAACAACCGGGTTGAAAATCCCCGATACAACGACAGGTATTTCGATGATCTGGAAAGAAGAAGACGCTTTGCCCGTTTTTTCACGGCAACCTGCGAAGAGACATCCCTCCTGGGTTTGGGGGCCCCACGGAGCATAGTCTGCGGCCACACGCACAGGATCATCCCCGCATCCAGGCCCTATCCATTCAAGGGCCTGATGGAACTCGGCCGAAAAGATCTTCTCATGTATAACACCGGAGGATGGCTGAAAACGGGACCCTCGGGAGGGGGGATCCTCTTCATCGGACCCAAGGGGGAACTGACCGGCGAGGAGATCCCGCAAAAATGACTTTTGACCTTTGAAAAGGGAAAACGGCTATGAAAAGAGCAATCGGGATCTGGGCTTCCCAGATCAGGGCTAATTTTCTCCTCCTTGCCGTCGCCCTCGTGCTCATCGGCGGCGGCCTTGCCCACGACGCCGGGTCCTTCCTCTGGCAGCCCTTCCTCCTGTGCATGCTGGGGACGATCCTCGTCCACGCCTCAGTCAACCTCTTTAACGAACTCTCGGATTACCGGACGGGGATCGATTCCCGGACCAGGAGGACGCCTTTCTCCGGGGGGACAGGAAACATGCAGGCAGGAAACACCACCGAATCGGGAGTCCGGGCCGCCGCATGGGGGACATTGCTGGGGGCGGCCGGGATCGGTTTGTACCTTTCCCTGCGCGGAGGATGGCTCCTTGTGGCCTTCATCGTCATCGGCGGTCTGGTGACGGTCTTTTACACCACCTTACTGGCAAAATTCGCCCTGGGAGAACTCTTCGCGGGGTTATGCCTCGGGAGCATGGTGGTCACGGGAACCTACCTCGCCATCACCGGGCAGGTGACGGCCAGGGTGCTCCTCGCTTCGGTGCCGCCGGGGATTCTCACGTCCCTCCTTCTTTTCCTCAATGAGTTTCCCGATCTGGAGGCGGACGAATGGGGCGGCAGGAAACATCTGCTCATCCTTCTGGGGCGGAAAACAGCGGGGCGCTTTTACGCCGTTGCCCTTGCCGCCTGCTACGGTTTCCTGTTTTGGGGGATTCTCGCCGGGTGGTTCCCGGCCCTGGCCCTTCTGACTTTTCTGACCGTGCCCCTGGCCCTTAAGGCGGCCGGCACCGCCTTGCGTCACTTCCAGGATTTCGACCGGATGGCCGCCGCCCAGGGAGCCAACGTAGGGGTGGTCCTGGGGGTCGATTTTCTGATGGCTTTAGCGTTTTTCCTGTAAAAACGGGCAGCTTTCCGGTTGAAGGTGGGACCAACGGGGCGAAAGAAAAGCCGGACGAGTCGGCAGAAAAGCGACTAACGGGCATTCCCACCATTGATAATCCGGGTGGAGGAGAATGCTCTCGAGGCTTTTTCGCCAAGCCGCCCGGTCTGTTTTCCGGTTCGGCGCCGGGTCGGACGTTCCACCTCCAGCTAGCCGATGGGCGCTTTTTCCATGGAGACTTTTTCCCGCGCCGCTTCCTCCCTCGCCTCCTGAACCCCTCCTTCATCCAGGACAAAAAGGAGCTGGCCTTCCACGACGGAATCGTTAAGGCCCACGCAGATCTCCCTGATGCGCCCATCGAAGGGGGACACGATGGCGTTTTCCATCTTCATGGCCTCGATATTGGCGATTTCCTCGCCCTCGTGGATGATGTTGCCCGCAGAAAGGGTTCCGCGCGAGGGGTTGCCGATCCTCCAGACGTTGCCTGAAATGGGGGATCCGACCTCGTTTTCAGCTTTGGCCAACCGGACTTCGACCTTCACAACCCTCGGGGTCTCGACGGAAAAAACCCTGGCCTGGTTGTTGATCTTCAGGACGACGGGGATGTATCCCTCGTATTCTTCCCCGACGGACACAAGCTCGATGCTGTAGGGCTTGTTTCCCACCTCGAAATCCACCCGGTCTCCGGGACAACGCAGGCCGGAATGCCAGACATCGGTGGGCAGGACGAGGGAAACCTGGCCGTATTCCTCGCGGAATCCGACCATTTCCAGGGTATCCTTGGGATGCATCAGGTACAGGATGAACTCCTCTTCGGATGGCTCCCACCCCAGTTTTTCAGCCAGTTCAGCGCGGACATGGTCAAGATCCTCGTCGGGGGTAGAATCCAGGGGGGAGGCCTCTGTCCTTTCGGCGATTTTTTCCTTCCAGGAATCCCCGAAGGCGCTCTGGTATACCCAGTCCGCGGGCCACCCCACCGGAAGCTTTCCATATCCTCCAAGGAGCAGGTTCTTCACATCCCCGGGGGCTGATTCGAACATCCCCAGAATCTCGGCCCTTTCCTCCTCGTCCATTTTTTCCATATCCTGGCCGGCCTCATGGATGAACTTTTTCAGGAGGGCGATCAGGCGGCCAACACCCACGATCCCGTATTCCTTGGCATAGCGGTTGACCAGACCGCTGCAGGTGACCCAGGTCATCTGGGAACCCGGCGTGACGTCGAAGTAGTGGATGATCTGGTTGTAAAGGGTCATCACCTGCAGGATCATGGGCATAAGATGGAGAAAACCGCCCTGCTCGGCCTGCTCGAAGGAGCTGGGAAAGGCGCCCCCGGGCATCCGGTGACGGACCACATTGTGGTCGAAGCCCTTGAAAGGCGATTCGGCCCACCCGTAAAGACGGACCCATTCCCGCGCTTTCTCAACCGCTTCCTCCGCCTTCTCCCTGTTCAGGTGAACCGGGATGCCAGCCTCCTCGAGGTAGGCCAGGAGGGAAAGGATAGGGGCCTGGCCGTAGAACCGGGTCAGGGAATCCTCCTGGGCATCGAGGAGCTTCGCACCGGCCTCGGCCGCGGCCAGGAGAGCCGGAAGGGCAAGGCCATCGGT
>JAFGWO010000242.1 GCA_016937135.1 Pseudomonadota bacterium | reverse complement strand
ATGATCTTCGCTTCCTCCGTGGGAACGTCGGTATCGGTGCGCCTGGACCAGTCGGAGATGCCGAGGTAGGCGCAGGCCTTTTTCACTTCTTCCCTTGTTACGAATTCACTCATCTCCATGATCGTCTCCTTTCCTGAAAAGTCGGCCCGGGCGGCTCTTTCGGCATCAGGCAGATTCTCCCGGGATCGGGGTCAAGGAAATTTTCCTCCTGATAAACACCTTGGTCAACTCGGTGGAGAAAGTCACCCAGATGGTGACGGCAAGGACGATCAGCATCCCCTTCAGATCGGGCCCTGTCACGCCGAAAGACTCCTTGACGGAGGGGATCCCCAGAGCCAGGAAGGTTATGGCGCAGCTTAAAACCACAGATCCCACCAGCCACCCGTGGGGCGGGAGCCTGAAAAGGCTGTACCGGAGGGAGCGGAAGTTAAGGGCCATCACGAGCTCGATGATGACAAAAAGGAAAAACAGGTCGGTTCTGGCCTGAAGGATATCGCCCTTTTCCTGGAGGAAGACCCAGAAGAAGACGGGGGCGATGGTTACAAGGGACGTTAAGAGGAAGATCTTCACCTCTCCGGAAAACACGCTCTCCTTCGGGTCCCTCGGCGGCCTCTTCATGATGTCGGGGTCCGCGGGGGCGATCCCGAGGGCGATGGCGGGCAGGCCGTCCGTGATCAGATTGACGAAAAGGATCGTCGAGGGGAGGAGGGGCATGTATTCCCCCCCCATGAAAATGACGATCCCGCCGAGGAGCACGATCTCGATGAGGTTGGCCCGCAGGAGGTAGGTCAGGTACTTTTTGATGTTGTCGTAGATCCAGCGGCCCTTTTCCACCGCCCCGATGATGGTCGCGAAGTTGTCATCCGCAAGGATCATATCGGCCGCTTCCTTCGTCACCTCGGTGCCGGTGATACCCATGGCCACCCCGATGTCGGCGTTTTTAAGGGCGGGGGCGTCGTTGACGCCGTCCCCGGTCATGGCCACGATCTGCCCGTGGTCCTTCCACGCCCTTATGATCCTCAGTTTGTCCATGGGAGACACCCGGGCGAAAACCCGGACCCTCTCAACGGTTTCGTGGAACTCCTCGTCTGTGAGGTCGTTCAGCTCGGCCCCGGTCAGGGCGAGGTCCCCCTCCCGGTAGATCCCCACCTTCTCGGCTACGGCGATGGCGGTCAGCTTGTGGTCGCCGGTGATCATGACCGGGATGATGTGGACGTCTCTGCACACCTTGACGGCCTGGGCGGCCTCCTCGCGCGGCGGGTCCATCATCCCCGCCAGTCCGATAAACGCCATATCCTGTTCCACCTCTTCCGGGTTTTCCTCGTGGAACCCTTCGATCCCCCCGCGTCCGGCCAGCGCAAGGACCCGGAGACCGTTTTTGGCCATCTCTTCCGCTTTTTGCAGGATCTCCTCCCGGCGCCCCGCTGCCAGGGGCCGATTTCCCTCCCCGGCCATTTCGGATGAGCATTTTTCGAGGACCTTTTCCGGGGCGCCTTTCATGAAGGCCGCCCGGCCGCCTCCCTCGAGATCGTGGACGGTGGTCATGAGCTTCCTCTCAGAACTGAAGGGGACGGCCCCCACCCGCGGGTTTTCCTGCCGCATCTTTTCAAAATCCAGTCCCGCTTTTCCCGCCAGCACCAGAAAGGCCCCTTCCGTCGGGTCCCCGACGATCTTCCACTGCCCCTCCTCCTGGATCAGCTTCGAGTCGTTGCAAAGAACGCCCGCCCTGATCAAGGGGGTCAGGGATCCGGGATCTTCCTGCGGATCAAAATCACCAACGGGTTCATAGCCCACCCCGGAAACGGTTACCTCCCTTCCCTGGACGTGGATCCTCTCAATGGTCATCTCCCCTTTGGTGATGGTCCCCGTCTTGTCCGAGCAGATGACCGTCACGGAACCCAGGGTCTCGACGGCCGGCATCCTCCTCACGATGGCCTTCCTTCTGGCCATCTCGCTCATGCCCAAAGCGAGGGTCCCCGTGACGATCCCCGCGAGGGCCTCCGGAACGGCCGCGACGGCGAGGGCGACGGCGAAAAGGAGCATGCTCATGGCGAATTCCATGGTCAGGGTCCCGGCCATGGATTCGCGCAGGATGCCGGTGCCGGCGACCAGAAAACAGATGATGAGGGCGGCGGCCCCGAACCACCTTCCGATCTCCGCGGTCCTGCGCTCTAAAGGCGTCTGTTCGTCGGCGATGCGGCCTACCTCCCGGGCGATTTCACCCAGTTCAGTGTTCATCCCGGTAGAGACCACCACCGCCCTGCCGGTGCCGTAGGTGACCGCGGTCCCGGAAAAAAGCATGTTCTTACGGTCGGCCAGATCCGTTCCCCCTTCGAGGACCGCGACGCCTTTCTCGACGGGCAGGGATTCCCCGGTGAGGGACGCCTCATCGGTTTTCAGGGCAGTTGCCTTGACAAGGCGGGCGTCGGCGGGGACCCGGTCCCCCGCCTCCAGGAGAAGGATATCCCCCGGCACCAGGGTTCTGGAGGGGACGGAGGCCTCGGACCCGTCCCGGAGGACCCGGGAGGTTGGGGAAAGCATCTTCTTAAGGCTTTCGATGGCCCTTTCGGCCTTGTATTCCTGGAGGAACCCAAGGCCAGCCGAGAGAAGGACGATGAGAAGGATGAGCTGGGCGTCGAAGGATTCCCCGGCAAGGAGGGAAAAGAGGGCGGCCAGGAGCAGGATGATGATGAGGACGTTTTTAAACTGGCTCAGGAAGATGCGGAAAGGCGAAGGAGGCTTCTCGACCTGAAGCTCGTTGGGGCCGTGGAAGGCCAGGCGGTCCTTCACCTCAGCTTCGGAAAGCCCCTTCCCGGGGTCGACATCGAGCTCTTCAAGGAGCTCTTCTTCTGTCAGGGCGTGCCAGTCCCT
>JAFGWO010000241.1 GCA_016937135.1 Pseudomonadota bacterium | reverse complement strand
TGGTTTTCCCTTTCCTCACGGATCCAGGACGCAACGACCAATCCTGGATCCGGGCGGCCCGCACCCGGGCCGCGGTATCAGGGTCGCCAAAAGTCCATGCGGGACTTTTGGCGCAACGGTTAGGAAAAAGCGTTGTTTTCCCTTTCCCCACGGATCCATGACATGACGACCGATCATGGATCCGGGCGCCCCGCGCGGGGCGCTTTCATGGCTTTTTTGCCAAGTCACTTTTTTGCCTCAAATAAGTCTTTCAAGAACCGGGCCGGAAAAAATCCGTGGGAGATCACCAGAAACCGTTTTTTTCACCAGCAACCCCCCCTAAAGGGTGCCTGACACCTGAAAAGGGAATGAAACGCCCCCATGGACAGGCCCCTTGCCCCATGGTAGTGTGTGGTTGCACAATAAATGGTGCAGTCTCTTGGGCCGAGGTTTTTTCCGCGCCAAAAAAAATTGATGACTTTGCAAAAAAGTCATCAACGCGCCCCTTGGGGCGCGGGGGAAGCGAAAAGTCCCGGCTCGGACTTTTTGCCACCCTGTCAAAAATGGGGGAAAATCATGTCGATATCGGAGCTGGATCGTTTTACCCCTTCCGACACGGTTCTCATCGTCGATGACGAGGAGGCCGTTCTGGAATCCCTTGAGGTTCTCCTTGAAAAGGATTTTCGGGTGCTCAAGGCCCAGAGCGGCGAAAAGGCCCTTGCCCTGATCAGGGAGAACAACGTTCAGGTTGTCATCCTTGACGTCATGATGCCGGGAATGGGGGGCATGGCTGCCCTGAACTGCATCATGTCCTTCCCCGACCACCCGGAGGTGATCATCCTTTCGGCGGCCGACAGCGCGCGGATGGGGGTCCAGGCGGTGAAGAACGGGGCTTTTGACTACATTGCCAAACCCTTTGACACGGAGGAATTCCTGGAGGTGACCCGGAAGGCCCTCGAGAAGAAGCGCATGAGGAGGGAGATCGATTTCCTGCGCTCCGAGGTCTTTAAACTGGGTGGTTTCGGCAACATCGTCGGACGCTCGAAACCCATGGAAAAGGTCCTGAAGATCATCTCACGCGTCTGCCAGACGGATTCCAATATCCTCATCACGGGTGAAAGCGGGACGGGGAAGGAACTTGTCGCCCGGACCATCCATTCCAGGGGGATTCGCAGCAAGGGCCCCTTTATTTCCGTCAACTGCGCCGCCATCCCGCGGGAACTTTTAGAGAGTGAATTTTTCGGCCATGAAAGGGGTGCCTTTACGGGCGCCCATGAAAGGCGCATCGGGAAGTTCGAGCTCGCCCACGGCGGGATCCTTTTCCTGGATGAGCTCTCCACTCTGCATATCGATCTTCAGGCCAAGCTGCTAAGGGTCCTGCAGGAAAAGGAATTCACCAGGGTCGGGGGAGATCGGAACATCCTGGCCGACGCGCAGGTCATTTCGGCGACCAACCAGGATCTCAAGGAACTCATCCGCAAGGGAAAATTTCGGGAGGACCTTTATTTCCGGCTGAATGTCCTCCCCATCGAACTCCCGCCCCTGCGAGAACGCCCCCAGGATATCCCGGCCCTTGTCCACTTCATTCTGGAAAAGATCACGCACCGTCTCAACCGGCCTCGGGTGGAAATCACCAAGGATGCCCTGGAGCTCCTGAAGAGATACCACTGGCCCGGCAACATCCGGGAGCTGGAAAATCTGCTGGAGCGGCTGGTGGCTTTTTCCTCCGGGGAAGGCGCCATCGATGTCCCGGACCTGCCCAATGAGCTCATCTTCCCGGATGTGGAAAGCCATATTCCGGGTTCCTCAAATCCTTCCCGGGGCCTGAATTCCGCAAGGGATCAGTTTGAGAGGATGTATATCCTCTCTGTCCTTCGAAAGGTTGGCTGGAACCAGACCGAGGCCGCCAAGATCCTCGGGGTCCACCGCAACACATTGATCAGAAAGCTTGCGCTTCTTGGCCTCGGCGGCCGGAAGATCTGACGCCTGCCCCCCCACTTGCACCAATTCTTGTGCAATCCAGATAACTGACTGAAATATAGAAGAAAAAGTTCAAATCAGGGATGCCTGCCTCCTGTTTGCACATAAAATTGTGCAGCCAGAAAGCCCCGTCCTGTCCTCAAAAAAACCCGAAATTATTTAACCGTTTGTTTTTATTAGGAAAATTTTTTTGGCAAAATTCTTGCTCCTGGAAGGGCAAAGAGAAATTACCCCGAAACCAAGGACCAATCCATAGCCTGACAGGAGAAAACAAAATGAAAAAAATGCTTCTTACCCTGGCAATCGCGGCAACGACAATAATGACTCTGGCTGCAACAGTTCTGGCCAATGGCGGAGGGGGTGGGATCTAGGTTCCTGCCGAAGCTTGGGGGCTTTAAAGGAGTGGAGCGGGGGGTTTCCGGACCTCCCGCTTCCTGTTTGCACTTGGTCACCATAAGGTTATAATCCCGGAAGCTTTTTGACGATCGGCTTTCGGTTTTTTTGCGGCTTCGGGGGACCGCTAAAAAACACAAGCTGTCTTTGGGCCGGGAGGATTATAACCTGTGAAGCAAGCCCTTCTTCGTTTTACCCTCGATGGGGCGGCAGCCTTTTTCGTTGCCTGCCTCTGGTCCACCGTCGTTCTGGCCGGGGGCTCTTTTTCCTTTCCCCTTTTTTATGAATCCAGCAGCCTTGATCCTGTCAGGGATCAGCTGGTTTCCACCTATCATGTGGTGGGTCAGGTTTACGATGGTCTTGTAGCTTTCGACAGCAACCTTGGGATCATTCCGGGGCTTGCCGAAACCTGGAAGGTCAGCCGTGACGGGAAAGAGTACGATTTCACCCTGCGGGAAGGGGTCAGGTTCCACAACGGAAAGGAAGTCACCGCGCGGGATGCGGCCGCTTCCCTCTCCCGTTTGATGCGGCCCGAAAACGAGACTTCCTCAAAGGAGTTTCTTTACAGGATTCGGGGGGCCGTGGAATTCCGGGAAGGGCAGGCAAGGGATGTTTCCGGCATCCGTGTCCTCTCGGACCGCCGTCTGGTCATCGAACTGATGGAGCCCTATGCGCCATTCCTTTCCGTCCTGGCAATGCCCGTCGCCAAGATCGTTCCCCTCGAGATGATCCAGGATCCCGACCAGCCCCTGACAAGACACCCGGTTGGTACCGGTCCATTCCGGTTTGTCAGCTGGGAAGAAGACACGATTCTTCTTAAGGCGAACAGTGACTATTTCAGGGGGGCGCCCCGTCTGGAGGAGATCCGGTTCATCTATTACACGGGGGAAAAAATGAATCGGGCTTTCCAGGATTTTCTTGAGGGAAAACTCAGCGGTTGCCCCCTCCCCGAAAATGCGGATCCGGTGGCACTGAAAAAACGGAATTACCAGATATTCATTCGCCCCCAACTGGCCTTCATGTTCTATGGAATGAACGTCGCTGCCCCCCCGCTGGATGATCCCCATCTGAGAAAAGCCCTGTCCTATGCCTTTGACAGGAAAAGGTACACACGGGAGGTTCTGGACTCCAGGCATTTCCCGGCAAACCAGATCCTCCCTCCGGGGATGCCGGGATACTGTCCCGAAAACGCCCTGGCTGTTTTTGACCTGGAAAAAGCCGCCTGGCATCTGGATCGATCACGGTATCCGGGGGGTCAGGGCCTTCCTGAACTGCTTCTGGCTTCGGTTTCCCATTCCGAAGCAGCAAAAGGCGAACTGGAGATGTTCCGGCAGAATCTCGCAGCCATCGGGATCACGTTAAAACCCCTGTTTGTGGAAAGCTGGGAAGAATTCAAGGAGGGACTCGAGGAAGGGCGCTATCCTCTGTACCGGTACGCCATCTACGCCGATGTTCCGGACCCGGACGACCTGATTTCCGATATCGTCAAAACAGGCGGATCCCATAACTTCACGGGGTACGGCAACCCCAAGGTCGATGAGGGGATCAGGGAGGGCCTGAGCGAGACGAACCTTGAAAAACGCCTGGGCATCTACCATGCGGTGGAAAGGCAGGTCCTGGAGGATCAACCCCTTATCCCCGTTATTTTCCTGTCAACCCAGGTGGTTTTTCAACCTGATGTGAAAAATATCGACCTTCCCGCAACCGGCACGCCTTATCTTCCCTTTTCCCTGATGACGGTCGGCGACAGTCCATGATGTCCTGAAAAGATGGCTCGAACGACGATTCGACGGAGATTGATCCTCCTTTTCGGGGTCACGATCGTCCTGGTTGTTGGTCTCCTGGCCTTCTATGTTTCAGCCCGCATGAAGAAGGAAATGATCACGCAGGCCCGCCGGACCGCCGGGGCCCTCGCCGGGAGCATCGCCGCCGCCTCCTCCGCAGATTTTCGGAATTACAATTACATCGCATTGGAACAGAAGGCCGAGGAGGCCGCCCGGGACCCCGATGTGGCCTATGTGATCCTGTACGACAAGGAGGGAGAAGTAGCCGCCTTCTCGGGTCAGGGCCGGTCGGGGGGGGTGGAAGGGGTGCCGCCCCTTTCCCCGGAAGACCTCGCCGCCGATGGGCTCATCCTGCGCGGGCATCTGGTGGACGGTAGCAAGGCAAGGGGGCTTGATGCCACCCTTCCCGTGAGGGTGGAAGGGGGCGGGGGGCGATGGGGGACGGTGAGGCTCGGATTAAAGCTCCAACCTATTTTTGACCGGATCCGACGGACCACAATTGCCATTTTTCTCCTGGGATTCGGGGGTACGATCCTCGGCTGGATTTTGGCAGCCCTTTTCACAAGGAAGATAACGGTTCCCCTGAAGGATCTCGTCAACGCCACTGTGGATGTTTCCCGGGGGAAATACGATGTGGATCTGAAAATCGATACCGGGGACGAGATCCAGGATCTTGCCGATAATTTCCAGAAAATGGCGGTCAATCTCCGGGACCAGAAGCTGGCCCTTCAGAGAAATCTCAAGGAGATCCAGGAGCTCAAGCATTTTTCAGATCTCGTGATGCTCTCCATGACCAACGGGCTTATGACCCTGGATGAGCAAGGATCCATCGTTACGTTTAACAGGATGGCGGAGAAAATCCTTGGGATTCGCGCGGAAGAGGCCCTTGGCCGCCCTCTTTCGGGGATCTGGGGGGGGAAAGAAGGACCGGGGGGTTTTTTCGAAGGATCCTTCACCCAAAGGCAGCCTCCCTCCATCCGGGAAATCCGCGTTCATCTGGAAGGGGAAGAACGCATCCTCGAGATCTCCATTGCCCCCATCGTGGAGGCCGACGGGAGCTTCAGGGGGCACCTCATTCTCATTGAGGATCTGACCGAGAAAAGGGCTCTGGAGGACCGTCTCAGGAGGGCTGACCGCCTTGCGGCCCTGGGGACCCTCGCCGCGGGGCTGGCCCACGAGATCAAGAACCCCCTCACTGCCGTGCGGGTTTTCGTCCAGATGTCCCCCGAAAAATACCAGAGGGAGGATTTCCGGGAGAAATTTGACCGAATTGTGCCGAGGGAGCTCGACCGGGTCAACGAACTCCTGGAGAACCTTCTCGACCTGGTCCGCAAGCCCAGGCTGAACATCGAAGCCCTCGATGTGCGGCAGGTGATCCGGCACACCCTTGAAACCCTGGAACCTGAAGCCGCCAAAAGGGGCGTATCGGTCATTGGTCCGGATGGAGAGGGGGCCGCCCGGGCGATGGCCGACGAGTCGTGCCTGAGCAGGGCCCTCCACAACCTGGTGCTCAATGGCATCCAGGCCATGCCGGGGGGAGGGCAGCTGAGCGTCCAGGTCCGGAACGAAGTTCGAAGCGATGGGGTTCAAGTCGTTGAGATTACCGTCCGCGATACTGGCCCGGGGATCCCGGCCGATCAGATCGACAACATCTTCAACCCGTTCTTTACCAGCAAGGAGAAGGGGACGGGGCTTGGTCTGGCCGTTTCCAACAAGATCATCGAGGACCAGGGTGGATCCCTTTCCCTGAAAAGCGAAAGGGGCTTCGGGACATCCATGACCATCACACTTCCAGCGGCTTTACCCGAACGGCTCCATTCTTACTCCTGAAAAACAAGGCTGCGCCGGGACCGGATCAAAAAGGCGATGCCGGTTTCCCCAGCCAGGTGATCCGCGGGTACAACCCCCTTCCCCGTTCAAAAGATTATCTGGTGCGGATCTTGCATTTAAAATCGCATCGAAAACCTTTAACCAGATCCCATGGCCGCGGAAAAAAACCGGGACCGTTTTTACGGAAAGGCGGGAAAACATGACTTTAAAACGGGAGAAAAAGAAAAATTTCATACTTATCGTGGATGACAACGAGGCGCTCCTGGATGCGCTGGAGGTCCTTCTGAGCGAGGATTTCGATGTGATCCCCGCCGCGAATGCCTGCCAGGCCCTTCGCGTTCTTTCCACGGTTGAACCTGCCATCATCTTTCTGGACTTTTTTATGCCCGGTTTTAACGGCCTCCAGCTATTCAGGGAAATCCGGCAGATGGGTCTGAGTTCCAGGGTGGTAATTATTACCGCCGCCCACAGGGAGCTTTTTGAGGACGAAATCAGCCTCCTCGGCGCCGATGGAGTGCTTTCCAAACCCTTTGATGCAAGGGAGATCGAGGGGTTGGCCCTTGAGGCCTGCTCCTGCGTCAACTAGTAAAGTCAGGGATTAACCGGGCCGCCGGTTCCGCAGCCGGGGTCAGGGAGAGAGATGCGGACCCTTTACGGACCCCTCAATTCCCCTTGTTGGTGAGCAGAAGGCGCAGGAGGTTGAAGAGCCTGAGCCTGATGAGGCCTACCGGCACGTTGAGGTCTTCCTTGTTGGATACCGAATCCCCTCCCCCGTTTTTCAGGGAGCGGCCGGGGAAGGAAAAAATCCTGCCGGATTTCGGGGATTCCGGAACGTTGCAGAAGGGTCCGGCAATCTTGAGCCGATGCATTTCCCCTTCCGCGTGCCGTATCACGCGGTCCGTGTGACTCTTTTTAAATAACCCGTATTCCGTTTTCAGCCGGGAAAGACCTATGGCCGCCCGGTAAGTCGCCTCCGCGATAGTCCTTCGGTCCATTGCCAGGGTTTCGTAGTTCAAGGTTTCCATCCAGCTGTAGGCGTTCATGGCCTGGCGATGCTCTTCTACCGTCCGGCATCGGAGTCTGTATCCGTGCTTTTCGGGGTGCTCGAAGGCCATGCTTCCCGGGTCGAGGAAAGGCGCGAGGGGAGAGATAAAGGGAACCAGCCTCATGTTCCCTTCCATGGAAGACAGGAGACTGCGGCAATACTGGACCGTGCCGAGGACGGAATCCATGGTCTGTTGGGGAAGACCCGTCATGAAGAAAAGATCCAGACGCCGGCAGCCTGTCTTGCTGGCATCCTGGATAAAACGCTCCAGGGAAGAATTGTCGTAGGGGCGCCCGAAGGCGTTTCGCACCGATACATCGTGGGACTCGGGAGAGATCTCGATGCTGAAGCGGGAAAAGGTTGAGGCCAGTTCCTCGAGGACGTCCCGGGGGGGAGGGAGAAAGAACTCGAACATGGCCTCGCTTTTGATCTTCATGGGCCTTAAGGCATCCATGATGCGGCTGAAATGATCCCTTCCTCCCATAAGGATGTCATTGAGGAAAAAGATCGGTCCGTTCAGGTAGCCGGTGATGGAGGCCACTTCCGAAGCGATCAGTTCGGGGTCCTTGAAGGCGGTTCGGGTGCGGTTTCCGATCCTTTTGTAGGCATAGGCGGACCCCCCGCAGGTGACGCAGTTATGAACGCAGCCCTTGCAGGTCAGCACGGCTGTGATGGGGTAAGCGAACCATTTCCGGAAGGGGAAATAGCTTGCGATGTCCCGGTGGGAAACGGCCTGCCGGAACATGTGGCGGTAATCCATGGGATACCGGTCCAGGGTTTCCGGGACAAAGCTCAGTTCCGTTTCGACGATGCTGTCGCGGCGGCGAAATGTCAGGTTGGGTATGTTGGAGAGGTCCCCCCCGTCCTTAACCGCATCCAGAAGGTCGCCCAGGGGTTCTTCCGCGCAGTCCCCGCGTATAACGAAATCTATTTCGGGGTAGTTTTCCAGGATCTCGCGGTGGAAATAGGACGCGGACAGTCCGCCCAGGACGATAGGGATGTCCGGGTGCAGCCGCTTTAGGAGGCGGGCCACCTCGATCACACCCTGAATGTGGGGCATCCAGTGAAGGTCGAGGCCGAACATCCGGGGCCGGATTCGGCGAAGAAAAGCCTCGGGATCAAAGGTCCGGCTGCGAACCATCCTCATGGCGAGGTTGGCGATCCTGACATTAAAACCCCTTCGGGAGAGGTAATTGGACAAAGTGACGAAGCCCACGGGGTACATTTCGAAAATCGGTGTGGATGGGACAACATCCGAAATAGGCCCGTAAAGGGTTGCGCGCCGGCGGAAATCGAAGACAGTGGGCGCGTGGATCAGGAGAAAATCACATTTCATGAAAATTTCCAGACCGCCCTGAAGAAAAGGCAGGGAAGATGTGTGAAAGTGGGAAAACGCGGAAAACCGGGGCCATAAAATCCATCAGCGAGGGATTCATAGCAGAAAAAAGGGGGGTTTAAAAGCAAAAACGGGGCGACCGGGAGACCGCCTTTTCTGCCTCCACCGGAGCCGCGGCCAGAGCGGGCCCTGGACCGTTTATTTATCCTTCCTCCTTCGCCAGAGCCAGGTTCCCGTCGCGGCCAGTGCGATGATCAGGGGGACCAGTCCGATATTAATGAAGCGGATCCAGTCCTGGAGACGTTCGATATCCCGTCTGAGCTGAAATTGGACCTCGCGAAGGTCCTTGCGGATCCTGATCTTTTCCTGGAGGAAGGTTTCCAGCTCTTTTTCCTGTTCGGGGGACAATTCGGGGGATTCGGGATCCTCCTTGAGAGACTGAAGTTCGGCAAGGCGGCGCTCTGTTTCGTCCAGGCGGTTGACGAGTTCCTGTTCTTTCGACCGGAATTTGAGCTCGGCCTCCCTGGCGACCCGGTCAAGGAGGGTGAAGGGGCGGAACCGGGAGGCCTCACCCCGGAGGCCTATGAGCTCAGGGCTCCCTCCCAGTTGATCCAGGGCATTGACGAGCAGGTCCGCGTTGCCGGAAATGGGGATGGGGATCCTTTCTCCGAAAAGTTCCTGGACCTGGACCCAAAGGCCGTCCTGGAGCATATCCGTGTCGGCGATGAGGATCACGTTGATTTCCCTCTCCGATGCGGTGAGGTGTTCCAGAGGCGGTCCCTGGCCGTCTCCGTTCTCTTCAACGCGGAAGGGTTCTCCCTCAGGGAAGGCCGTCGAGACCGGTCCCTTGATCCTTGCCCCAAGGGTTAGGCGAATCCCGGAAGGAGAAAATTCGGACATGATTTTCACCGGGTCGGGCTGCATGGCCACCATTTCCGCCGGGATCATCATGGATTGCCGGGTCGAAGACAACAGGGGGATGAACTCCGTTTGGGCGCCTTCCGTCTGGAGGAGAGATCCGGCGCTTGCCATGTTCAAACTCTCGAGCTGGGCGGTGGCAACCTCCTTGCGGTCGATGTTGTCCGCATTGAGGGTGATCCACGGAAGGTAGCTGGTCGTCTGGGTTCCAAATCTCCCCTGATAGGTCACCTTCCTGGAGAGGTCGAGATCCCCCACAACCTTGTCCTTTTCCAGTGCGACCCCCCATGAGCGAAGGAGGCGGTCCGCGGCGGCCTCCTCCTCTTCTCCCGCCCCGGGATTGAGCCGGGCCTCATATTCGCTCAAGGGGTCGGCGAAGATCAGAGCCGGTTTTCCCTTCAGGACATACTGGTCGATCCAGTAGAGGGCCTTGTCGCTGAGTCCGTGGGGATGGATCACCAGCAGGACGTCCACAGTATCCGGAACTGGCTCCGCTTCCTGGAGGAAATCCACTTCATAGTGGGTTTCGAGGTAATCCCAGATCATCCAGGCGGGCACCATCTGAAAAGGATTCCCGGGGGAAGGGCCGCCCATGATAGGAAGGGCGGAAAAGATCCCCACGACGGTTTTATCGGGGTGGGCCAGGTTGTATACCATCTGGCTGATGTCATGTTCCAGGAACGCTTCCCTCTCCGGCTGGAAAAAGGGGATCGCGAGGTCATTCCCCTGCGTATCCCGGCCCGTAAGGCCGAAATACAGGGTATCGCCGCCGTTGCCGATGGGAACGCCTTTAAGGCCGAGGGCGACCGCCTCATCCTCCTCTTCGGAAAAGGGTTCGGGGTCGATGATGGAGAGGGTGATCTTTCCGCCGGAACGGGCCTCGTATTCCTCCAGCATCTCCTGGACCCTGGTGGCGAAAACCTGGAGAGGAGGGATGTCGCGGGCGGCGGAACGGGAAAAGAAAAATTTCAGGGCCAAAGGATCCTCAAGATTCTCCAGGATCTTGAGCGTCCCCTCCGAAAGGGTGTGAAGCCTGTCCTGCGTAAGGTCCAGGCGGGCCGTTTTTATCATGAAACCGGCGGCGACGTTCACAAGGAGAAAGACAACGACAGCAACGAGAAGAGCCGGTGTGGAGAAAAATTTCCTGCGTTCAATATCCATATGCATGCCCCTAGCTGCGGCGATGATCCACAACCCAGGCTCCGGCGTAGAGCCACAGGGCTATGAAGGTTGTGAAATAAAGGACATCCCTCAGATCCAGGACCCCCCGGATGATGGACTGGAAGTGCTGGAGAAATCCGAGGGTGCCCAGAACGGCAACCACGGATTCCGGCATCCAGGGCCGGAAGAAATCAAGGATAAGGGGGAATCCCAGGAGGAGGAAGGCAAAGCAGAGGCTCACGGCTACCACGAAGGCGATCACCTGATTTCGCGTGGCGGCGGAGATGCAGGCGGAAACGGCCAGATAAGCTCCCGCCATGAGAAAACTGCCCAGGTAGCTCAGAAGGATGACCCCGTTATCCGGGTCGCCGAGGATGTTCACCGTCACCCACATGGGGAAGGTCAAGACCAGGGAAATCCCGATCATGGTCCAGGCGGCCATGAACTTTCCCATCACGGCATCTCCCATGGACACAGGGAGGGTCAGGAGAAGTTCAAAGGTGCCGGTTTTGCGCTCCTCTGCCCATAGCCGCATCCCCAGGGCGGGGGCGAGCAGCAGATAGAGCCAGGGATGCC
>JAFGWO010000240.1 GCA_016937135.1 Pseudomonadota bacterium | reverse complement strand
GGGCGATGACCGCCATGACGAGGACTATCTCAAGGAGGGTGAATCCCGACTGTGGGGGCAGAGCCGCCTTCAGGCCAGGCCTTTTGCGCCTTGCGAAAAGACTCTCCCCCTTCAACGCTCCGGGCGGGACCCTGATATCGGAACCCTTACTGCAGATTCCATGACTCGATGTCGGCATCCCGGCCTTCCCCACCCTCGATGCCGTCGGCACCGTAGGAAATGATGTCGAACTCCCCGTTCAGGCCCGGGGAAAGGTAGACAAAATCGTGGCCCCACGGATCGGACGGCACTCTCCCTTTTTCCAGATAGCCCCCTTCCCGCCACCGGGTCGGGATCGGATCTATGTCCGGTTCTCTAACGAGGGCCTCCAGTCCCTGGTCGGAAGTGGGATAAAAACCATTATCCAGGTAGAAGGTCTTTAATGCCGTCTCCAGGTTGGCAATGGTCACCTCGGCCTTGAGCCTCCTGGCCTTTTCGGGCTCCCCCAGGAAACGGGGAGCCACGATCCATGTCAGGGTGGCGAGGATGGCCATGACCACCAGAAGCTCCAAAAGGGTGAAGCCGCCATCTTTATTAGCCGGTTCTGATCTTCTTTCAGGATTTTCCACAACTTCTCCTTTCAGCCTCCCCGATAAAAAAGGGGGGCGCGCCTTCTCCCTTCCCTCTTCTTTCTTCTCCCTTGATCTTTTTTCCCCCTCCTTCCTACCCGCTTCTTACCAACTGGTTCAATTCAAAGATGGGAAGGAGGATGGAAACTACAACGAAAAAAACCATCATGGCCATCACGACGATGAGGATCGGCTCCAGAGCGGCTGTCATGGCCTGGATGGTCCTTGCCACCTCCTCCTCGTAGGTATCGGCGATTCCGGTGAGCATTCCCGAAAGATCTCCGCTTTGCTCCCCGACCGCCACGACCCTTGGCAGAATGGGCGGGAAAACGCCGCTTGCCCTGAAGGCGTCGGCCAGGGACCCTCCCCTCGAAACCGACACCCCGGCCTGCTGCACGGCCTCCGAGAGCACCCGGTTTCCCAAAACGTCCCCCACCACTTCGAGGGCCCTGATGAGGGGAACCCCGCTCGCCAGAAGGGTCCCCAGGATATGGGAGAGACGGACCGTTGCCACCTTGAGGGAAAGCCCTCCGAAAAGGGGGATTTTAAGCTTCCACGCGTCGAGGGTCATCCCGAATTTCCGGCTCCGGTTCAAAAAAACATAGAGGACGAGAAGACCTGCGGCGGCGAGAATCATCAGAAACCAGTATTTTGAAACGACACCGCTGAGGAAAAGAAGGATCCTCGTTGGAAGGGGGAGTTTCTCGCCGAGGTCGGAGAAAATGGAAATGACCTGGGGAACCACGAAAGCGAGGAGGAACAGGAGCAGGCCTCCTCCAATGACGGTCATGACCACGGGGTAGACGAGGGCGGCGGCGATCCGGCCGCGGATCTGCACCTCCTTTTCGAGGGTACCGGCAAGGCGCTTCATGATCTCGTCGAGGAATCCGCCCGCTTCGCCGGCGCGACACATCTGGATATACATGGGGGGAAACACTCCGGGGTATTGGGCCAGCGCTTCGTGGAAGGAGGCCCCTTCGTTGACGAGGTTTCTGACTCCCGACAGGGTTTTTCGGACGGCCGGCTTTTCCATCTGTTCCACCAAGGCTTCCAGTGCCTGGACGAGGGGCAGTCCGGCCCTCAGCAAGGTGGAAAGCTGCCGGGTCATGGAGGCAAGGTCGGACCTCGAGAAGCGGACAAAGATAGGGAAACTGACCCTCTCCTTGCCCCGGGTAGCTACCGCGGCCGAGGCGAGATTCACAATGAAGAAACCATCGGCCTTGAGCTTTTCCCTGGCGGACTGGACGGTTACGGCGTCAACAAACCCGTTTTTCTTTCTCCCCTTGCTGTCTAATGCTGTGTACTCAAAGAGCGGCATTTCCGTTCTCTTCCCGGGTGACCCTGAGAACCTCTTCGACAGTCGTGACGCCCCCCAGGATTTTCAACCCTCCGTCTTGTCTTAACGTCCTCATCCCCTGATCCAGGGCGATCTTTTTCACCGTCTGGCTGTCGGGGTTCTTCAGAATGGCCCCCCTCACAGCGTCGGTGACCATAAGGAGCTCATAGATCCCGGTTCTCCCGAGATAACCGGTCCCGATGCATTTCGGACACCCTGCCCCCCGCCAGAGACCGCCGGATGGGATATCCTCCCGGGAAAAACCTGTTTCCTCCATCTCCTCAGGAAGGGGCTCATACTGCTCCTTGCAATTAGGGCAAATCCGCCGGACAAGCCTCTGGGCCAGGATGGAGGTAACGGAAGAGGCCACCAGGAAGGGTTCCACCCCCATGTCAATAAGCCTGGTCACGGCCCCCGCCGCGTCGTTGGTGTGAAGGGTGGAAAACACGAGATGTCCTGTCAGGGAGGCCTGTATCGCTATCTGGGCCGTTTCCAGATCCCGGATCTCCCCGACCATGATCACGTTCGGGTCCTGTCTCAGGATGGAGCGAAGACCATTGGCGAAGGTGAGGTTGATCTTCGGGTTGACCTGGATCTGGCTGATCCCTTTGAGCTGGTATTCCACCGGATCCTCAACGGTGATGATGTTCTTGTCGGCGGAATTGATCCGGGTCAAGGCCCCGTAGAGGGTGGTGGTTTTTCCGCTCCCCGTGGGCCCTGTGACGAGGGTGATCCCGTGGCTCAGATGGGTGATCTTCTCCATGGCCCGCAGGTGGTCCCCGGCCATGCCGATCTCCTCGAGGCCAAGGAGCACCTGGCTCCGGTCAAGAAGGCGGAGGACCCCCCGTTCGCCAAAGCTGGTGGGCACCGTCGAGACTCTGATATCCACGTCCTTTCCGGCGATCTTGATCCTGATCCTGCCGTCCTGCGGCAGCCGCTTTTCAGCAATGTCCAGGTTGGCCATGACCTTGACCCTGGAAAGGATGGGGGAATGGTGTTTTTTTGAGAGGTTGTGGGCAGTGTGCAGCACCCCGTCCACGCGATACCGGATGGAGAAATCCCCTTCGAACGGTTCAAAGTGGATGTCGCTTGCCCGGTCCTTGACGGCCTCGTAAAGAACCGAGTTGACGAAGTTGATGATGGGCGCCTCGTCGGAGGCGTCCAGAAGATCCTGTGGTTCATCCAGGTCCGAGGCGCGGACGGTGAGGTCCCCGCTTTCCAGGCTCTCAATTGCCTCCCCGGCGGCCTCAGAAGACCTCTCATAGGTCCTGTTGATGGCTTCGGAGATCGTTTTTCTGGTGGAAAGAACAGGAGAAACAGGTCTCCCGAAGAAGGTGGCGACATTTTCAAGGACTTCCCCGTCAAGCCGGTGGACGGCGACCTTGAGCACCCCGTCGGCGGGATCCTGGAAGGGGAAAAGGGTGTGCTTCCGCGCAAACTGGATGGGGAGGGACCCGGTGTTTTCCGCGACCCTGGGGCCGGAGGGCAGCTCCAGGAGAAACGGGACCTTGGCCGCCTCACTTACGAGGCCTAGAAATTCCCCCTCTTCCAGGATTCCGCTTCCAACGATGGCATCCCCCAGATCCTGGCCTTTTCGGCGGGCATGCCCCACCAACTCCTCGACCTGCCTGGGGCTCATCCACCCCTTGTCGGAGAGGGCCTTTAATATCCGTTCATCAAGACCCGCGAACGTCATCGCTCCTCTTCCTGAAGGATTTGTGTTTCTTCCCCGGCCCCGGCGTCGAGATCCTCATCCCCAAGATCAATCCTTTCCATGAACTCGGGAGGGATCTCGCCGAACTTTTCCAAACGCTGCCGCCCGATGGCCTGAAGTTCCTCGGATCCGGAAATGACCCGCGGGGTCATGAAGATGAGGAGATTGGTCTTCTCGGAAGTGGTTGACTCATTGCGGAAAAGAGGTCCGAGGAGGGGAAGGCTCCCGAGGAGCGGAACCCTGCTTACACTCTTTGTCTTGTCGTCTCTGATCATGCCGCCGATCACCACGGTGTGCCCGTCCTTTACGACCACCGTCGTGTTTGCCTGCCTTTTAAGGGTGGTGGGGGCCAGGTCCGAGGTCCCGCTCGTACCCGACACCAGGGCCTCGAGCTTGCTGAAGATGTCCATCTTGACGTAGCGATCGCTGTTGATCTGGGGCGTGAGCTTCAAGGTCAACCCCACATCCCGGTAGTCGTAGGTATAGATCGGCTGGTTGTTGGCATCGAACTTCTGGCTGGTCTGGAAGGGAACCGTCTGGCCCACAATGATCTCCGCCTCCTTGTTGTCCGTCGTCACGATGGTCGGGGTGGAGAGGATATTCACATCCGAATCGGTTCTCAGGGCACGTATAAGGGCACCCAGGCTCGGGAACTCGTAGTCCCCGAAAGTGATGGTCTCCCCAATGGCGCCGACGACAAGGCCGCTGGGAAGGGTCGGAAAGGACAGGGCAAGCTGGTTGAATTCCCCGAAGCTGGTCCCGCCGTAGACAGCCGCATCCCCGTTATAGTCGTCCCCGATGCGCCATTCGACCCCGAGCTGCATGGTCTTGGAAAAGGAGATTTCAGCGATGAGGACTTCCACCAACACCTGTTCTCTCGGGATATCGAGCTTCTGGATGATATCCTTTAACGCCTCGAATTCAGCCGCCGTCGCGGTGATCACGAGGGCGTTGGTGGCATCGTCGGCGATAATGGAGATCTCGGATTTGGGGGCCGTGGCCCTGGGTGCGGGCCTGGGGGTCGGCTGCTCCGGGGTCCCCTCGACGTCGGCTACCGATTCCTGCAGCGGGATCCCCGTCAGAACGGCGGCCAGCTCCGCGGCATCGGAATTCTGCAGGTAATAGACATGGATCTTGCCCGAACCCCTGGGGACCGAAACATCCAGCCTGCGCACCAGGTCCTCGATGCGGTCCAGGGTCTGCATGTCGCCTATGGCGATGAGGGAGTTGGTCCTGTCATCGGGGATGATCTTGACCTGTGTGGAGGAGGAGGTTTCCTGCGGCGCCTGGCCCCTCGGAGCCCTTCTCGCGGCCGATACCCCCGCCTGGGTCTGAATGACCTGGGTTATCTTGTCCGCAAGTTCACCAACCGAGGCATACTGAACCTCTATGATCCGCACCTCCTCGGCTGCCCCCGGGACATCCACGAGGTTGATGATCTCGCCTAACCGGGTGAACACAGATTCCGTTGTTGTCACGATAAGGAGGTTGGTCGGCCCGTAGGAGATGATGCTGTCCGTTTTGGGGATAAGGGGGGTCAGAAGGTTTTTCAGGTCTTCGGCGCCCGTGTATTTCACCGGGATGATATGCGTCACATAATGATCCAGGTAGGAAAAATCCTTGACCTCGCCCACCTTGATCTCCACGCCGGAAGTAGGGATATTGGCCACCGGGATAATTTTATTGATTTTGCCCGAAGGAACCACGGCAAACCCCTTGGCTTGAAGAACGGATAGAAAGACCTGATAGATCTCCGGCCCGGTGAGGGACTTGGGGCCAATGACCGTAACCCTTCCCTGGACCCTCTCGTCCACCAGGAAATTCTTCCCCGTGATCTCGCTCACAAGTTCGATGACCTGCTTCAGATCGACATCGGAAAAATCGATATTGTAGGTCTGGGCAGAAAATCCCTTGAGGGGGAAAAGACAGAGGACCAGAAGAATCAGAAGCGCTGGTTTTCCCGGCATAATTTTCATGGCATCACCTGATCTCGTATTGAAGGGTAAGGTTTTTCCTGAACCGTTCAAGGTCCACGGTGACCCGGCTTTCATCCCTGAGCTGGGTGAACATCTGGAGAGCCTGTTCTGGCCCGGAGATCTCCAGACCGTTGACTCTCTTGATAATATCGCCGTTCACCATTCCCAGCTGGGAAAAGAAACTTCCGGGCCGGATGTTGAAGATCTTGAATCCATCGGGGTTCCCTTCCGTGAAATGGGGGACAACCCGGATCTGGGTGAGGAGCTTGTTGAAATCCTGGAGGACACCCTCTACTTCCCGTCGGTCCATGACGTAGCTGTCTTCCCCTGTTTTCCGCACTGTGACAGAAGCGTCTTCCCCTGGGGAAGGCCCCGATGGCCGGGCCCTTTCAGGCCGGGTCCTTTCGGGGGTGGAGGTCCTTGCGGACTGGCTTTCTTCCTCGGTTTTCTCCAGGATTTCCTCCTGGCCATCCCTGAGGAGAACCACCCGGTTTCGGGCCACGGAGGAAAGCACGGCCCCACCCGTCACCGTATCCCCCACGGCGTAAACCTGTTCCTCCCTCGTATCCTTGTTCAGGATGACCGCAAGGGATTTTTCTCCCTGGACATTGACGGCCGTGCCCAGCAGGGTCAGGGGCAAGGAACTCTCGGGGAGATCCTCCATGTCCTCCTCAGCAACCGCCCTGGGAGAAGGGGACGGGACCACAACCCGGCTCCCGAAAAGGTTCCGCTTCAGGATGATCTCCGTATCCGCGGCCGTCTCCCGGGCTGGCAGGGGTATCGGACCCTTCTGGCTCCGGGAAGAAAGGCCCACCGCATCAGGAATAGGCACCATGAGGGAAGTGATGATCCCGCTTACCAGAAACGCGGCCAGCGCCAGCAGGATCAGGTCCCCGAGGGTCAGGAAGATTCTGTATGTCTTCAGCCTGTCCATGGATCAGCTGTTTTCCTTACGTCCCCGACTAAATGGACTGCCGGGTCTGATATGGATCCTTTCCGGCATCACCCCGGCGGCTCGCCCGCCAGTTCCCGGAGGATTCCATCCACGCTCTCCAGGAGTTGCGGAAGGGCCTCCGGCTTCTTGCCTCCTGCCTGGGCCATGTCCGGACGCCCCCCTCCGCTCCCTCCCACAATGGGGGCCAGCCGGCGCACAAGCTCTCCCGCCGGGATCCTCCCCACAAGGTCCTTTGTGACACGGGCCACGAGAAAAACCTTGTCCCCGTCCCTGGAGGCCAGAACAATCACACCGCTGCCGAGGGTGTCCTT
>JAFGWO010000030.1 GCA_016937135.1 Pseudomonadota bacterium | reverse complement strand
TTTTTTCGGTTTTTCCAGAATAAAGAGCGAGAAGCCCTATGAAGTATCGCCTGCAGAGGCTCGTGCTCCGGATGATGAGAGGAATTTTTCGCATCCTTCCCCACGACTGGGCCATGGCTTTCGGAAAAGGCCTGGGGGCTCTGGGATATCACCTCGCCCGCGGAAGGAGACGCACGGCGCTGGAAAACCTGGAGGCCGCTTTCCGGGGGGAAAAGACGCCGGACGAGATCCAGAGGATCGCCCTTGCCTCCTTCCAGCATCTCGGGATTGCAGTTGCGGAATTCCTCCGGTTTCTCCCGGACAAAGCTGAATCCCTGCGGGAAAGGATATGCGTGGAGGGAGAGGAGAATCTTGAAAAGGCTCTTGAGGGCGGGCGGGGCGCTCTGATCCTGTCCGCTCATCTCGGCAACTGGGAACTGGTGGGCCTGGAATTGGTCCGCAGGGGCTATCCCATGGCTATTGTGACCAAGATCGCGCGCGACCGGGCGGTGGATGAATTTTTGACCGCTTCCCGGGAGGGGGCGGGGATCAAGGTTTTTCAGGGGAGGGGACTTTTCAAAGAGAGCCTGCGGCACCTTGCCAAAGGGGGGGTTTTAGGATCCGTGCTGGATCAGAATGCCCGCCGCCGCGAAGGGGTGTTCGTTCCCTTTTTCGGCCGCCAGGCCTGCACACTGAAAAGCCTGGCCCTCCTCGCGCGCCGCACCGGGGCCCCCATCGTTCCTATTTTTGCCTACCGGGAGGGATGGAGGCACAGGATCGTTTGTGACCCCCCCCTCGATCCTGGCGTCACGGAGGACATGGAAGGGGATGTCGTTCGATGGACTGCGGCCTGCGCCGAAGAGGTTGAAAAGGCAATCCGGCGCCGTCCCGAGCAATGGATGTGGCTTCACAACAGATGGAAGACAAGTCCTAATGGGAGTCCAGAGTTCAGAGTCCAGAGTCCAGAGGAAAAGAGGGAAGGGGCTCAGATCTGGGAAGGAAGAAGGGAGAAAGAGGGTAAAAGCCGAATAGAGAAGAAGGTATAGGGAAGAGGGAAGGAAGAAAAAAACCTTTAGCCAGGGATGTCGATTCCTCACGCGTTGGATGGACTTTAAAATTCGATGAAATCCGTCACCCATAAGGAGCGGTCAGCGGTTTTCCTGGACAGGGATGGGACCCTTCTGGATGACCCGGGGTACCTCTCGGACCCTGAAGGCATCGTTTTTTTTCCGGATGTGGTCGACTCCCTGAGGCGGCTTCAGGCTTCGGGATTCCTCCTGGTGGTTGTGACCAACCAGTCCGGGATCGGCAGAGGGTATTTCAGCGAGGAAAACGGTCTTGAAGTCAACCTGAGGATGTGGGAGCTTTTGGGAAGGCAGGGAGTCAGCCTTGCCGGCCTTTATTACTGCCGCCACCACCCGGATGCCGGGTGCCGGTGCCGCAAACCGGGAACCCTGATGGCCGAAAGGGCTTTGTCCGATTTCCGAATCCCGCCCGAGACCTCCTGGATGGTGGGGGATGCCGTGAAGGATGTCCAGATGGGTCTTATGGCAGGGCTTCGATCCATCCTGGTGATGACCGGAAAAAACCTCGAGGGGGAGATCCCCGCGGGGGCTTTGGTCAAAAAGAATCTGTCCCGGGCTGTGGATCACATCCTTCTTTCGGGGGTTGCCCCATGACCAGAAAATTCCGGTTTTTTGGGGGGTTATGCTGGATCCTTCTGCTGATCCCTGTCCAGACAGAGGCAGAGCCCGTCACCGCTTTCGGGCCCGGGGAGCGGTTAGAGTACGTCCTGAAATGGTCCGGCATTGCCGCGGGGGACTCGGTCATGGAGGTGGTGAGCGGCGATCCGCATGAGGGAACAGCGCTCTACCAGGTGATCTCCACTGCCACGTCCCGGAGCCTGGTGGACGTGTTCTACAAGGTCCGGAACCGCTACGAGACCCACATTTTTCCACTGGACGGCCTGACGCGAAAATATCTTTTCGCCATGAACGAGGGAGGGAAAAAGAAAAACCGGCTGCTTCTCTTCGATCAGGACGCCCACACTGTAACCCGCATTGTCCAGGAGGAGGGGGAGGTCCAGAGCAGGGTCTACGAGATCCCTGAAAACTGCCACGACAACCTTTCCTCCCTCTATGCGGTGAGGAACCAGGACCTCCGGGTTGGAGATGCCCTGACCGTAAATGTTTTCGAAGGAAAGAAGACATGGGAACTGGTGGTGGATGTGCTTGCCCAGGAGGATGTTGAAGTGAAGGCCGGCAGGTTCACAACATTCAAGGTCCACCCCAAACTCAAGTACGAGGGGATCTTCCGGCAGAAAGGGGAGCTTCACGTCTGGATGACGACAGACCGGCACCACCTCCCTGTCCTCATGAAGAGCGAGGTGCGGATCGGAAGCATCAATGCCGAGCTCGTGCGCTACCAGCTTGGAGAAGGTTTGTCTGTAGGAGAAACGGAATAAGTCCATGTGGTGGAGAATGGCCATCTACAACATCGTGGTCGTCGCCGCGTTTTTTGTGGCTTTCCCGTGGATCGCCTGGCAGGTCCTGTTCGTTAAACGGCGGCGGGAAGGGATATCCCAGCGGCTCGGTGCCGTTCCCCGATCGGATGGCAAAGTCATATGGTGTCATGCGGTTTCGGTCGGGGAGGTTCGGGCTGCGGTCCCCATGCTCTCCCTGATCGGCAAGGAGGAAGGGGCGGGGGAGCGCCTGGTCCTTTCCACCGTAACGCCCACCGGACAGGAAACTGCGCGCAGGGAGTGCGGCTTCGTTAAAAGCATCTTCTACTTCCCTTTCGATCTTCCCTTCGTAGTCGGGCGCGCCATCCGGCGGGTCGACCCGGAGATCTTTATCACGGCCGAAACGGAGATCTGGCCCAATTTTTTCGCAGGTTGTTTCAGGCGGAAGATCCCGGTCGTGGTTGTGAACGGAAGGATCTCCGATCACTCTTTCTCCCGCTACAGGAGATTCCGATGGTTTTTCCGGCCCATTCTTGAAAGGGTGTCCCTTTTCCTCATGCAAAGCGAGGAGGACGCCCGGCGAATTCGCGAACTTGGCGCCAGGCCTGAAACCGTAAAGGTTACGGGTAATACCAAGTACGACCGGGTTCCGGAGCCCGTCGCCCTCCCGGAAGCTGTTTTGAAGTGGGCAAAAACCGGATTTCTCCTCGTGGCCGGGAGCACCCACCGGGGAGAGGAGGAAATCATCCTGGAGGCAGTCGGGGGTTTTGATAACGGGAAAGTCCTCGCCGTTCTTGTCCCCCGCCACCCCGAGCGATTTGAGGAAGTGGCCCACCTCCTGGAAAACCGAAAGAAAGCCTTCTCAAGGTATTCCCGGATCGTTCGAAACGGAGAGGAGATCCTGGGGCAGGTGATCCTGGTGGACGCGATGGGTGTCCTGGACGGTTTTTACGGCATCGCCGACGCGGCCTTCGTCGGGGGAAGCCTTGTCCCAACAGGTGGCCACAACCTCCTGGAACCCGCCATGCACGGGGTGCCCGTCCTCACTGGACCCAGCCTTTTTAATTTCCGCGACATGGCCAAGGATCTGGTCGAATCCGGCAAGTGCACGGTGGTCGAAAACGAATCGGAACTGGCCGATGCCCTCGATCCCCTCCTAAAACAAAAAAAAGGACTCTCCGGACAAAGGCCCGTTTTCGAAGGGGGCTCCGAGGGAGAGGGAGGGGCTTCCGTGAAGAACGCCCAGGCCATCCTCCGGCTCATGAACCCCGGCCAGGTGTCCTGAAGAGGGGAAATTTTCTCTTTTACGGGAGGAGTTTTTCCAGATAGGCCGCGCTGCTGGCCGCCACCGTGTAATCCCTGGCCGCCTCCCTTAGGAAATCCGGGGACAACGGCTGCTGAAGGGTCCTTTCCATCGCGGCGGCAAGGGCCTGCCAGTCCCCAACGGGCACCAGTTCCCCGTATTTTCCTCCCTGCAGTATCTCCCTTGGCCCGCTCCGGCAATCCGTGGAAACGACGGGAATGCCGAGGGCAAGGGCCTCGGTCAAGGCGTTGGGGGATCCTTCCCACTTCGAGGAAAGGACGAACAGGGAGGATCTCGCGAGCCAGGAATAGGGGTTGCCGACGAATCCCGGGAGGGCAACGGAGTCCTCCAGCCCGAGTTCCCTCACAAGGCAGGCCAGGATGTCCCTCTTGTGGCCCTCACCCAGGATGACGAGCCTGCAGGGCCTTTCTTCCCGAACCAGGGAAAAAGCCCGGATCAAAGAGGGAAAATCCTTTTGCTCCGTCAGCCGGCCCACTCCCGAGATGACGGGAACGCCTGTGTCCTGAAACCAGGGGTGGTCGACCTTTTTCCGCGAGAAGATTCTGATATCGGAAGACACGACAGGGTTGGGGATGGTTGTCACCCGGCTGTCCGGGAGGCCCGTTATAGTCTGGATATCCTGGGCGACTCCCTCAGAGACGGCCACGATGTGATCGAGGGCGGGGAAAAAACGGCGCATCCCCGAATACCAGAACCACCTTCTGATAAATCCTTTTCCGGCAATGGCCTCTGATACTGTAGTCCCGAGCCTTCCGACGACCCGGCCCCGGTATCCCGAAAGCCTCCGTGCCAGGATCGCGACCTTGATCGCCCGGTCCTTCACGGCAAGAAGGCCTTCCGGATTTTCCTTTTTCAGGTAGCGAACAAGCGCCGGGAGGTTCGAAAGGGTGTGCTTTTTCCCAAGCCTGATCTGTCGGACACCTTCGGGGATGGATTGTAGATGCTCTCCCCGCGCCCGCGCGATGACCATGTCGACCCGGCATCCGGATTCCAGAAATCCCCGCGCCAGGTTGATGATCATTCTCTCCACCCCTCCGCTTCCGGAAAAACTTAAGAAAATGGCGATATGGCGTCCCGTTTTATCCATGGCTCAGACCAGGTATTCCATGATGTCCGACTTGATTTCGGGCCGGTCCCCCGATCCCACCATGAAGATCCGTTGCCAGACGGCGAACTGGATGATCGCCCAAAGCATGCGGGCATGACCCGGAAAACGCTGGCAGCTTTTGACCAGATTCGAAACCCCCGCGGGTCGGAACCACTGTGCGATGGCTGGATTTGCCGGAAGGACCCCGGCAAGTCTGTCGAGAAAGTCCCCCCCCAGCCATTCTCCAACGGGAACGTGGAAACCTTTTTTAGGAGTGAAAAGATGTTCTTCGGGGATAAATCTAGAGGCCCAGCGTTTGAGGAAGAGCTTTCCCTGGCCCGATCCCACTTTCAGACTGTCCGGGAGGGAAAGTCCGAACTCCACGACCCGGTAGTCGAGGAAAGGAACCCGTCCCTCCAGCCCCC